>CBFGON010000007.1:0-45301 GCA_965650395.1 uncultured Qipengyuania sp.
CGCCTCAATGGCACCAAGTTCTGGATCACCAACGCTACCTACGCCGATACGCTGGTGGTCTATGCCAAGACCGCGCCCGATGGCGGATCGCGCGGCATCACCGCCTTCCTGATCGAGAAGGACGATGTGGGTTTCAGCATTGGCCAGAAGATCGACAAGATGGGGATGCGCGGCAGCCCCACGGCCGAGCTGGTGTTCGACGATTGCTTTATACCTGAGGATCGCGTGATGGGCCCGCTGCACGGCGGCGTTGGCGTGCTGATGAGCGGGCTGGATTACGAGCGCGTGGTGCTGGCGGGCCTGCAACTGGGCATCATGCAGGCGTGCCTCGATTGCGTGATTCCGTATCTGCGCGAACGCAAGCAGTTCGGCAAACCCATCGGCATGTTCCAGCTGATGCAGGCCAAGGTGGCGGATATGTATGTCGCCCTCCAGTCGGCGCGTGCCTACACCTATGCCGTGGCCAAAAGCTGCGACGCGGGCCAGACCACGCGCTTCGACGCGGCAGGCGCGATCCTGCTGGCGAGCGAAAACGCCTTCCGCGTCTCGGGCGAAGCGGTGCAGGCATTGGGCGGGGCGGGCTACACCAAGGACTGGCCGGTCGAACGCTATCTGCGCGACGCCAAGCTGCTCGATATCGGCGCGGGTACGAACGAGATCCGCCGGATGCTGATCGGGCGCGAGCTGATCGGAGCGGCGGGGTGAAGAGCTTCTGAGCTATGAGGGTATCGTGACAGTGGCCAATAAGACCGATCACGCGCTGGAACGGATGGTGTTCTTCTCCGACGCGGTGTTTGCGATTGCGATTACCTTGCTGGTGATCGAGATCGAAGTGCCGCGCCTGCCGATGTTCTCTCCCACTTCTGCCTATTGGCACGCGCTGGCTGAGAACGGTTATGCTTTCGGGGCCTTCGTGCTGAGTTTCCTGGTGATCGGGCGGTTCTGGATGGGGCACCATGTTGCCTTCAGCAATGTTCGCAAATTCGACCCGGCGCTGTTGTGGCCCAATCTGCTGATGCTAATGGCGATTGCATTTATGCCGTTCGCCACGGCATTTCTGGGAGCCAACCCAATCGCCTTCCCGGCATCGCTGCTCTACAATTGCACCATGCTGGCCTTAGGCCTGTCGAAAATGTGGGTGCTGCGGATTGTCGACCGCAAGCGGCTTTATGCCGACGATGCCGATGAAGCTGCGGTGGTGCGCAGCAACCGCGCTGTCACTCTCGCCGCGCTGACCTGCGTCGCGCTGACCTTCATCCTGCCCTATTCCAGCCAGATCGGCATGGTCACCATGCCGCTGTGGAGCCGCCTGTTGCGCAAAGAAGGTCCGAAGACATCATGACCGCCCCAACTCTTACCACCAAGCTTGACCGCGAAAGCCCCGAGGCGAAGGCGCGGTTCGATCACAACAAGGCGCTGGCCGACGATCTGCGCGGCAAGGTTGCCGAGGCGGCGCTGGGCGGGAGCGAGAAGCATCGCGAGCGGCATGTCAGCCGCGGCAAATTGTTGCCGCGCGAGCGGGTGGAGCGCCTGCTCGATCCGGGCTCGCCCTTCCTCGAGATCGGCCAGCTGGCGGCGAACGGGATGTACGAGGGGGACGTCAACGGTGCCTCGATGATTGCGGGCATCGGCCGCGTATCCGGGCGGCAGGTGATGATCGTATGCAACGATCCGACCGTGAAGGGCGGCAGCTATTACCCGCTCACGGTGAAGAAGCACCTGCGCGCTCAGGAGATTGCCGAGCAGAATTACCTGCCCTGCATCTATCTGGTCGACAGCGGCGGGGCGAACCTGCCCTATCAGGCCGAGGTGTTTCCCGACCGGGAGCATTTCGGGCGCATCTTCTTCAACCAGGCGAACATGAGCGCCAAGGGCATTCCGCAGATCGCTTGCGTGATGGGCAGCTGCACCGCGGGCGGCGCATACGTGCCCGCCATGTCGGATGAAACGGTGATCGTGCGCGAACAGGGGACGATCTTCCTCGCCGGGCCGCCGCTGGTGAAGGCCGCGACGGGCGAGGAAATCAGCGCCGAGGATCTGGGCGGCGGCGACCTCCACGCCAAGAAATCGGGCGTGGTCGATCATCTGGCCGAGAACGACGAACACGCGCTGACCATCGTGCGCGATATCGTCAGCCATCTGGGCGAGAACCCGCACGCGGCGAAGGCCATTGCCCTGCGCGACCCGCGCCCGCCCAAGTTCGACGCCGAGGACCTCTACGCCCTCATCCCCGACGATGTCCGCGCTCCTTATGATGTGCACGAAGTGATCGCGCGGCTGGTCGACGGCAGCGAGTTTCACGAGTTCAAACCGCTGTTCGGCAGTACTCTGGTCTGCGGCTTCGCGCATATCTGGGGCCAGCCGGTGGCGATCCTCGCCAACAATGGCGTGCTGTTTTCCGAAAGCGCGCAGAAGGGCGCGCATTTCATCGAGCTGGCGTGCCAGCGGCGCATCCCGCTGCTGTTCCTCCAGAACATCTCGGGCTTCATGGTCGGCGGCAAGTATGAGGCGGAAGGCATTGCCAAGCACGGCGCCAAGCTGGTGACGGCGGTGGCGACGGCAACGGTGCCCAAGATCACCGTGGTGATCGGCGGCAGCTTCGGCGCGGGCAACTACGGCATGTGCGGGCGCGCCTATTCCCCGCGCTTCCTGTTCACCTGGCCCAATGCGCGGATTTCGGTGATGGGCGGCGAACAGGCGGCCAGCGTGCTCGCCACCGTCCACCGCGATGCCGACAACTGGACCCCCGATCAGGCAGAGGCGTTCAAGGCCCCGATCCGGCAGAAGTACGAGGACGAGGGCAACCCCTATTACGCCACCGCCCGCCTGTGGGATGATGGCGTAATCGACCCCGTGCAGACGCGCGACGTGCTGGGCCTCGCGCTGGCCGCCAGCCTCGAAGCACCGATTGCCGAGCGGCCTGCCTTCGGTGTGTTCAGGATGTAAGTCGAGGAACACAAACTCTTCCAGAACATTGCTTTATCATGACCGTGGGGGTGGGGTCGCAAACAGGAGACCCCACCGATGGAAGGCAACGAAGCGACAATCGGTGTCACCGCCATTGCGCTGGTTGTGGCGCTTATTCTTGCCTGGTTGTTGGTTCAGCGCAGCAGGTCCAGATTCCTTGACAGCTCCTCGGGCGACACTGAAAAAGGGAAGTTTGAAGACCTTATCAAACGGCTGGACAGCAGATCTTCCCGCTCCAACACAACTGACGGCAGCTCTCCCGAAAATGACAACATCCGGGACACTCGCGCCCGGCACGACTGACGTTCGCGTGGCCTCCGCTCGCAACCCCCCTCGCTTTCCCGCATGGTCCTGCTAGTGCTGCCTATCGGGGGAGGAACAACATGCCGACTAGCATCAACCGCCAGCCGTCGCTGCTCTCGCGCCTCGTCTGGGGTGTGCTGCTGGCGCTCTATCGCTGGAAGGGATGGAAGCTTGAGGGCAAGCGTCCTGAGGCGAAGAAATTCATCATTCTGGGTGCACCGCATACGTCGAATTGGGATTTCGTCTTCTTCCTTGGCGCGACCAACGAGCTGGGCATCCGCCCGAGCTTCATGGGCAAAAAGAGCCTGTTCCGCTGGCCAGCCACGCGTTTCATGCTCGATATGGGCGGGGTGCCCGTCGACCGTTCGAAGCGCGGCAATTATGTCGAGCAGGTGACCGATGCTTTCCGCAACGCGACGGATCTTGCTCTGGTGATCGCTCCTGAAGGCTCGCGCACCTTCAAAGGAAGCTGGCGCAGCGGCTTTTATCACATAGCGATGGCCGCGGGCGTGCCGATTGTGCCTGCATGGGTCAATAACGAGACGATGGAAGGCGGGATTGGTGAACCGCTCTATCCGACCGGTGACTATCGCGCCGACCTTGCCAGGCTGGCGGCCTTTTACCGCGAGAAGCGCCCCGATTGCGAACGCTTCATCGCGCTTGAGAAAAGCGCGCAGACACTCACGGAAATGCAGCAATGATCGAAGCACTGCTGGCCAACGCCGCAATGCTGCTCGGCCTCGTGCTGATCTTGTGGGTCATTGCGATGCAAATTGACGACGTGTCTTTCATCGATGCGTTCTGGGGTGGCGGAATGGCGCTGCTTGCGTTGCTCAGCTGGTTGCGGTTGAATGATCCCGGCCCTCTCGCCACGCTGTTGATGGCGATGACGGTAATCTGGGGAGGGCGCCTGTGTCTGTATCTGCTGCTGCGCTGGCAACGCGAAGGCGAGGACAAGCGGTACGCCCGCATGCTGAAGCGGGACCGCGAAAAAGGTCGTTTCGGGATTGCTGCACTGGTGAAGGTGTTTCTTGGCCAGGCAGTGTTGCTGTTCATGGTCTGCTCGCCCGCGCAATATGGCATCCTGGAGGCCGGAGCGGTCGCCCCGATCAGCGGGCTGGCGATAGTCGGCTTCGGCCTTTGGCTGGTGGGGATAGTCTTTGAGTGGGTCGGCGATTGGCAGTTGGCACGGTTCAAGCACAAACCGGCGAATTCCGGCAAGGTCATGGATAGGGGGCTTTGGCGCTATACCCGCCATCCCAACTATTTTGGTGACGCCTGTGCGTGGTGGGGCATCTGGATCGCCGCCGCCTCGGCAGGATGGTGGGTCGCGGCGGCAACGGTAATCGGGCCGCTGTTCCTCACCTTCACCCTGCTCAAATGGTCCGGCGTTGCCTTGCTCGAACGCGGAATGGAGCAGCGTCGCCCCGGCTATGATGCCTATCGCCGTCGCACTTCCGCTTTCCTCCCCATGCCTCCCGGTAAGGGCGACTGATTGGCGATAACTGGGCGGAATTGCACGGCGAGGCTTTCATCCTCCGCATGTCCGCCCTATTGAAACAGCTGAGGCCGAACGACGCGCGAAAGAAGCATGGTCAGCGAAGAGGACACGAGGCGGGAGCGGGCCAGGCTGGCGCGCGAAGCCATCAAGATTATCGCCCGGCGCGGCGAGGCAATTTCACGCGGCACGCTTGCGCTTGAGTTGAGACTTTCGCGTGCACGTATCGAAGCACTTTTTCCCGACGATGATGACCTGTTTTCCGCCGTCGTCGACGAATGGTATGCCGATGATGCCGATTTCATGGCAGACATCGTCAAATCGGACCTGCCCGTCCGGCGCAAGATGTTCGAGTTCTATGCGCAGCGTTACCGGCGCGAGCGCGAGCGTTTCCTTGCCGATCCGGCAACCTTCGAATTGTTCGTCGAGCTGGGGAGCGAGCGGTTCGAGCTGGTGAGAGGCTATATCGAATTGGCCGATCACCATCTGAGCGAAATCATCGCCGAAGCGCAGGCGGAAGGCTATTTTGCCGACCTTTCGCTCGACCGCGCGCTGACGCTGATCAACCAGATGGTGATTTGCTACACTTCGCCGCAGATGATGATCATCGTCGATCACCGGCTGGCGGAAGACAAGCTGGCAGCGATCGTCGACACTATCTTCGAGGGCCTTTCCGGCAAGGATGGCGGCGCAGCGGGAACCACCAAACTGCGTGCAGCCTGATTTCCGTGCAGCCCCGCAGAATCCTGTTCATCGGACTCAATTACGCCCCTGAACCGATCGGGATCGGTCCTTACTCGGCGGGATTGTGCGAAGCGCTGGCGGCGCGTGGGCACAGCGTCCATGCCGTAGTCGGTCAGCCCTACTATCCCGAATGGCAACGCTATCCCGATTACCGCCGACGCTGGACCACGACCGTCGAAAACGGCGTCACAGTCACCCGCTGCCCGCATTACATTCCGGCCAATCCGACCGGCAAGAGGCGCCTCGCCCATCACGCCAGCTTTGCCAGCAGCAGTTACCCGGCCGCGCGGCGGATAAGGCGTGCGATGCAGCCCGAGCTGGTGTTCACCGTCGCCCCTTCCATGGTCGCGGCGCCGGTCGCCATGCGGATGGCGCGGCGTGCAGGCGTGCCGCTTTGGCTCCACATCCAGGATTTCGAAGTCGGCGCTGCATTGGCCACAGGGTTGATAGATCGCGGCAGTCGAATGGCCGAAGCGGCCGCCGGGTTCGAGGACCGCATGCTGCGCCGCGCCAACATGATCTCGACCATCAGCGAGCCGATGTGCAACCTGCTGGCAAAAAAGGGCGTCGCTTCCGAACGCATTCTCGAGATGCGCAACTGGGCCAATCATGCCGCCACAGTCAGCAGCGCCGATGGCTCGCGCATGCGTGCCGAATGGGGCCTGCAGGACAAGGTGATTGCGCTTTACTCGGGCAATATCGCCAACAAGCAGGGGCTCGAAGTTGTGATCGAAGCTGCGCGATTGGTGCAACATCGCGGCGATCTCGCATTCGTGATCGCAGGCGATGGCCCCAATCGTGCCCGGCTGGAAGCGCTGGCTAAAGGATTGCCGAATGTGCATTTCCATGACCTCCAGCCCGAAGCGAGGGTCGGCGAGCTGCTGACGATGGCCGACATCCACCTGCTGCCGCAATTGCGCGACACCGCCGATCTCGTGTTGCCATCCAAACTCGGTAATATGCTCGCATCGGGCAGGCCGATTGTCGCTTCCGTCATTCCCGGCTCAGGCGTGGCACGCGAGGTGGTCGATTGCGGAATAGTTGTGCCGCCCGAAACTCCCGGGGCGATTGTCGAAGCGGTCGAGGCGCTGGCGGCTCATCCGGACTATCGGCGCACCATGGGCGCGGCAGCGCGTAAGCGCGCGGAGGAAGCCTGGTCGAAGCAGGCAATCATCGAGCGGTTCGAGCAGGGGCTCAAACAACTGCTCTGCTAAAGACCCATGCGATCGAGCAGGCTTGCGATACCCGCGCGATAGGATGCAAAATCGCGCGTGCGGGACTCCTCCTGCGCTGCCAGGCGCATGGCGTGGAGCTTCTCGCGATCTGCAGCCAAGGTCAGTATTGCCTGTTCGACACTATCTGCGTCCGCGACATTCAGCACGATCCCGCTGTTCTCGCTCGCCCCTAGTCCGGCTGCCCTTGTCTGGATCACCGCCAGCCCCGACGCCATGGCTTCGATCAGCACCACCGCCGACCCTTCGAAATGGCTGGGAAAGACCAAAGCGTGGTGGCGCTGCATGATTGCCGGCATTTCGCTTCGGGGAACCGAGCCGAGTATGTCCACCCGATCACGATAACGGGCGAGCAAGCGTTCGGGCACCATGACTGGCCCAACCAGAGTAAGCCGCGCGGTCTGCGCAGGAATGCGGTCGATAGCCTCGAGCAAATGCTGGACGCCCTTTCGGGCCGAAACCTGACCGGCGAACAATAGCCGGACCGGTTCATCCAGTTTCAGAGGCCGCGGCTCGGGCGCATTGCCGAAGAGTGCCGCGTCATAGCTGTAGGGAAGCACTTCCAGCTTTTCGGCCAGGCCAGCCACGGGGCTGTGGCGCAAGATGCTCTCCGCGACCAGTGGGCTGCCGCAGACAATCCGGTCGGCATGGCAATATTCGCTGTCATCGCGAATGATCGCTTCTGCGCCCCAGCGCGGAATTCCGCCAGCCAGCCAGTCCCCATGCGTCGCCTCGATCCGCAGGCGCTGCTCGTTCCAGAAGCGCCCGTCGGCTACGGTACGATCCAGGATGCGCGGCAGATCCCGGACGCGCCGGTCGGAAAAAACGCCAAAGGATGATCCGTTATAGCCCCATAGCGCCAGCGGACGCCCGGCATCGGCGAGCGCAGCGATTCGTTGACCGAATCCGGCATTGCCGAGGGTATCGAAGCGCCTTGCAAGTGCGCCAAACCCGAGACGGGAGGTGATCCTTTCAGGCAGTTCGTATTGCGGAAAGCTGCGAACCAGCGCCGGGTCCAGCCCGATATGGGCAAAGCGCCCGATATCGCGCCCGATCCTGTACCGCATGGCTTCGGGAAGTCCCTTGATTGCACGGCGCAGCGCGCTGTCGGGATGATCGAAGATCCCCGTGGCAAGCAGTGCCAACCGGTCCAGCTGTTGCAGTGCGAGCGCGGTTTGCCGGCTATGCTGCGTACCGGGATGGAAGACGAGGACTTTCATCGACGCTGACCTAGCGGCGAAACGCGTGGCTGCAAAAACCATTTTCCTACATCGTATCGCATGAATAACCGATTTGGCTCCTTTATTCCAATCAAGGAACCGAAACGATGAGTGACCCCATATTGCTAGACACACCCGGCGGCTTCGCGCCCGGATTTGCCGTCGGTTTCGACGATGGTAGCGGCGCGTTTGCCTATGCCTCGCCCCAACGGCCTCTCCCTACGCTGGTGTCGTCTCCAGCCGCACCCCCAGCGCTTGAGGGAGAAACCACCACCGCAATTCTTGCCGGTCCCTTTGCGCCTGTGCAGATGATGCCCGTCTATTGCACGCTGTCAGGCGACTGGCAGGGCAGTGTGCGCCTGATGCGTTCAACTGACGCGGGGGCGAGCCTTCACCCCGTTACGGCGGGCGGGGCGAGTTGGGCGAACTTCACCGGCAACGCATGCGAAGTGGTTTGGCAGGAAACCGAAATGCAGGCGACCCTGTGGCTCGAATGCGCACCGGTTGCAGGAACGCTTGCCTATCGGGTGTCGCAATGAGCGCGCTGTCCATACCGGCTTTGGCATTGGGTCACCGCGCAGTGCAGGCATTGCCCGCGCTCTTCACCGACCTTGCCTTGCGCGCGCCGCCAGTTGACATTGTTCGGCTGGAATCAACCGGCCATTCCATGCCCGGTCGCGGGGCAGCGACCTATATCGCAGACGAGCTCTGCACAATTGCCCTGCTTGAAGCACACCCTCGCTTCGTCTTTGCCACCGCCAACAACCGCATCTTCCGCCTGTTACCCAACGCAAGCTCGCTTGCAGTCGAGCAGGGCGGAACGACAGGCGACGGCGTAACGAACGACCAGCCCGCCATCCAGGCCGCAATCGACTATGCGGAAGCAACGGGCGCCTCCGAACTGCGCTTCGAAAGCGCGCAATATAGCATCGACTGTCCCCTGCGCACTTCGCCAGCCGAAGCCACCCGCGCCGAAGACGGTCATCCGCTGGTCGTCCGCCGTTCGCTGATCTTGCGTGGCTGTGCCGCGACGCGCAGCGTGCTCGATTTCCGGGCGGTCGATGGAGCGGATCCCGAAACCGAATGGCAACTCGTGGCAACCAGCGCGACAGATCCATCGCTTGCCGTCTGGCGTGGGGGAGGGCTGTACCTGCAGGGCGACACTGCAGATCCTTCTCCCGCTCCGCGAAAGATTGCGCGCCTGTCCATCGAGCGCATCGTGTTCAAGGGCAGTCGCGCCCATACGGGTAGTTACGCTTTCCCTGCAGACCCGTTGACGGGCGATGGCTGGGATGTAACCGACAAGGCGCTGTGGCTGCAGGATTGTTATGTCGGCGAAATAGTCCTCAAGGATTGCGACATGATCGGCTGGAAGGGCGAGATATTCTATCTTGCTGGCGCGGCCGACGCGGTCGAACGGGTCGAATTGACCCGCTGCCGCTTTGCCACATCCAACGGCAGCGCCCTCAATCCGAGCGTCGATGCCGAACTGCTCGCAGTCGACTGCAGCTTTGGCGATTGCTTCCAGGCGCAGGAAGATGTCGCCAAGACCCGGGCCATCTATCGCGGGTGCATCTGGCACGATTGCGATCATATGGCTCTGGGAAGCGGACCGACCAATGGTGTCTATCATTCGCAAGCCTACCCCACACGCAATGAACTGGCACCGCTGCCGATGACGCTGCTCGACAATTGCGAGTTCCGCGACATCCGGGCTCTGGGATTTGCCAGCTGGGTGCGCGGCAAAATCCGTACGTTCGACACCACCGTTGCACTGAACGGCAATAACGCAATGGCGCTGCGCGACGTCGATCTCGAGATCGAAGCATGGCTCGATCGCAAAAGCGGCATTCATGCGCTGAGTTTCGACGGCACATCAAGCCTGACCGAGCCCGTACCGGGCGCACCTGAAGGAGTCTTCAAGCTCCCGCCATCGAACGTCAGAATATCGCTTTCGCACCACCGCACGCGGCTGGCACAGGATCAGGCCAGCGAATGGCTTGGTAGCTACTGGACGGGTTACATCCACCGCTCCTGTCAGATCGCGGCAAGCGGCGATTGCGCAGGAGATCGCTTGCCCAATGGAGGGCCATCGCCAGTGTCGATGCCACGCATTTCCTATCGTGACGGCGAAGCGACCTCGGTGAACTGGGCACGCGGCTGGTACAAACCGCCGGTGCTGACCGCATCAGGTGTAGTCACACCCTGTGCGCCGATGATGACGCTCGAAATGGCCAGCGGGATCATCGCCGATGTCTCCCTTGCCCGCACGCCTTCGGGGGGTATCGAATTCGGCTATGCCGACGGACAGCGCATCCGCATGGTCAAACAAGGCGCAACCGGCTCGATCCGCTTTGCCAAAGGCGCCTCCTTGTCCTTTGCCGTGCGCGACACCCGGGTGCTGGCCAATGCCTATGACTGGATCGAATTCACCTACAATCGCGATTGGCAACTGTGGGAGGAAAGTGCATTTTTCTCCGACGCGTAATTTCCTAGCCACTGCACGGGAGAGGGGATTAATCGCCTCTCCCGCTTGCCCGCGCCGCCGCTATGCGGAATCACAGCCTCATGGCGATTCTCTCCGATAAATGGATCCGCGAAGCGGCAACGACGCGCGGCATGATCGAACCCTTTGTTGAAAGCCAGCGGCGCGACGGGACGATTTCCTATGGCCTGTCGTCCTTCGGCTATGACGCTCGCGTGGCGGACGAGTTCAAGATTTTCACCAATATCGACAATGCCGTGGTCGATCCCAAGGATTTCGCCGCCACCAGCTTTGTCGACCGGCAGACCGATGTCTGCGTGATCCCGCCCAACAGCTTCGCGCTCGCCTGCACGGTCGAATATTTCCGCGTGCCGGATGACATTCTGGTGATCTGCCTTGGCAAAAGCACCTATGCGCGCTGCGGGATAATCGTGAATGTCACTCCGTTGGAACCGGGCTGGGAAGGGCATGTCACGCTGGAATTTTCCAATACCACGCCGCTGCCCGCCAAGATCTACGCCAATGAAGGCGCGTGCCAGTTTCTGTTCCTGCAGGGGAACGAACGGCCCGAAGTGACCTATGCCGACCGTGCGGGCAAGTATATGGGCCAGCGCGGCGTCACCCTGCCCAGGCTCTGAGAACACTTCTCTGACAAAACGGCTGTGACGCTGCGTCTTTGACTCGGGCGCGGTGCGGGCGCACATCATCCAGCCTTTCTGGGAGAATGTGCATGGCCAGGGACACTGCCGAATTCGACATCGTGGTCTATGGGGCGACCGGTTACACTGGCCGCCTCGTTGCTGAACATTTCGTCCGCGAATATGGCGTGGGCGGCGACGCGCCCAAATGGGCGATGGCGGGCCGCAACCTCAACAAGCTGGAAGAGGTGCGCGATGCCATCGGCGCCCCGGCTGATACGCCTCTGGTAGTGGCCGATGCGAGCGATCCGGCATTACTCGATGCCATGTGTGGACGCACCCGCGTGGTGATTTCGACAGTCGGCCCGTACCAGCTATACGGGAGCGAACTGGTTGAGGCCTGCGCGCGCACCGGCACCGATTATGCCGATTTGTGCGGCGAGCCGGGCTGGATGCGCGAGATGATCGATGCGCATCACGAAACCGCACAAAAATCCGGCGCGCGCATCTGTTTCTCAAGCGGGTTCGATTCGATCCCCTTCGACCTAGGTGTGCTGATGTTGCAGGGCGAAGCGGTAAAGCGCCATGGCAATCCGGCGCCGCGCGTGCGTGGCCGGGTACGCGCAATGCAGGGCACTTTCAGCGGTGGCACCGCGGCCAGCCTCACTGCCACGATGAAGTCGATTGCCAAGAATCCGTCACTGATCCCGATCCTGCAAAGCCCCTTCGGCCTCACGCCCGGTTTCGAAGGGCCCGATCAGCCGAGCGGGCTGCTGCCGCATTATGAGGATGATCTGGGCAAGTGGGCTGCGCCCTTCATTATGGCGACGATCAACACAAAGAACGTCCACCGCACCAATTTCCTCCGCGGGTTCCCCTATGGCCAGGACTTTCGCTATGACGAGATGATGCTCACCAGCCCCGGTGAAGCGGGCAAGGCGGCCGCCCATGCGGTAACCGAAATGCTCAAAAACCCCTTTGGCGCGAAACCGCCGCAGCCCGGTGAAGGGCCGAGCAAGGAAGAGCGCGAGAACGGCTTTTACGACGTGCTGTTCATCGGCGAATGGCCCGATGGTTCGCGGCTGCATTACGGCGTCAAGGGCCGGTATGATCCGGGCTATGGCTCGACCAGTCGGATGCTGGGCGAAACCGGCATGGCGCTGCTCGAAAGCGATGCGCCCGGCGGGATTGGCACGCCCGGCTCTTTCCTCGGCGAAGCGCTTGTAGAGCGGCTGCGCGACCATGCCGAAATAGCCTTTGCCGCAGAAGGTTGAGCATTCCGGGCACTTTCCCTAACGCTGCCCGTTGAAAGCAAAAGCATAATTAGGGAGAGTGCCTGTGGCCACCATCGCAGCAATTGTCGGCCGTGTCCTTCTGGGCCTGCTGTTTGTCCTCGCCGGGTTCGGCAAGATACTCGATCCCGCCGGGACAGCCGCCTATATGGAAGCGCAATCACCCTTCCCCGGCAGCCTCGCTCTGGCTGTAGGAGCGTTCGAGATCGCGGCCGGGCTGGTTCTGGCCAGCGGCTTCATGACGCGCCTCGCCGCGTTGGCGTTGATCGGCTTTACTGCGCTGGCCACGATCTTCTTCCACGGCCAGGTTTCCGATCCGCAAATTGCCCAACAGGCGCTTAAGAACATGGCCGTGATCGGCGGGCTGCTTATGGTCTTCGCCTATGGCCAGCAAGGCAGCCGCATGGGTTTGCTTAACGAGCGCGACAAGCGCCACGACGCCGAGGTCAAGGCTGCGCATGCCGAAGGCAAGGCGGAAGGTATCGCTGCGCAGCCGGTGATCGACCGCGACGGCGACGGACATCCGGGCTGAAGCGATGAGCTAGAAGCTCAGCCGCACGCTGGCGCTAATGTTGCGTCCGCTCAGCGGCACGAAGTCCTTGGTAAAGCTGGCATGACGCCGCGCGGTGACATCGAAGATATTCTCCGCTTTCAGCACGACGGTGACTGAATCATTGTCGCGCGAGGGGTGCCAGGTGGCGATGGCGTTGACCAACGTATAGCCATCGGTCTCCGTTTCAAACGGAGCAATGTCGCGCTGCGCATCGTACCATTCGACTTCGCTGCGCAGATCGAAATGCCCCGTCGTCGCTTCAATCGCGCCAAGCAGGCTCAAGGGCGGAATCCGCGGTACGGAAATGCCGTCGGCCAGTTCGGCCCGCACATACTCTCCGCGCAGATCGGCGGTCAGCGACAATGCATCGGTGTCAAAGAACTTCCACTTGAGTTCGCCTTCGATCCCGGAATAGGTCGCGTCCTGCTGGAGATATTCGAACACCGGCAGCCCGTCTTCCTCCTCGCCGGTTTCTGACAGATAGATGTAGTTATCGAACCAGTTGCGATAGGCGGCGAGGCTCATTTCAAGCCCGCCGAACTTGCCGCGCGCGAATGCTTCAACACCCCAGGCACGCTCGACAACAAGGTCCGGATCGCCGATCTCGAACGCCTGTGTGGCGATATGTGGCCCGTTCGAGAAAAGTTCCTCCGCACTCGGAGCGCGTGCCACGCGTGACAGGTTAACGCCGGTGCGAAAGGCGCTCTCGCCTTCATACGCAAAGCCCAGCGCGCCAGAAAAAGTCCCGAAATCGCGCTGCAGGCCCAACGGCACAGAATCGACTCGCGTGCTTTCGTACCGCGCAGCGCCCTCTATCTCGAAAGGGCCGTCGCCGAACTCCTGCATGGTGAAGGCCGACAATTGCTCGGTCCGGTTGGGTGCAACATAGGCTTCGGCACCCTCGGCGTAGAAATCGCGGAAGTAATATTGCGTACCGATCGAGCCGCGCCATGCGCCATGAGGGTTCTGTACCAGCTCGGCGCGGGCTTCCATACCCTGCACATCGAAAGTGGTGCCCACTTCTTCACCTTCGAATTCGGTGTGCGTATAATCCGAATAGCCCGCCCGTATGCGCAGCCGTTTGAAGAAACCGTCACCCAATGCCAATTCGCCGCGCAGATCCGCTCGATACTGGCGCAGGCCGATGTTGACTGTTTCTCCGTTGCTTTCGTCTTCGGCGCCTTCATCTTCACCCTCTTCATGCGCATGACCTGCGCCGGGGCGAACTGGCACGCCGTAGAAGGTGTCATAGACGCCGACGGAAACACCCAGGTTCGAGCCGCCGGAGAAGAAGGCGAAACCGGCATTTGCAGTCCAGGTCTCGGTTCCGCTGTTAGGCAGCACATCGCGCGCGAGCGCGCCTTCGCGCAGTTCGTCCGCTTCATCGGCATGACCCTCCGCCTCTTCTTCATCGGCTTCGGCGAGCAATTCGGAGCGCAACTGCGATGCAACCAGATAGCCCGGCACTCTCATGTCGTCGGTTTCGCGCCATGAGCCATCGACATGGCCGACAAACCCGCCGCCCAGAGGCACATCCACCGACGCGCCGCCTTCGCGCAGATCAGACACAGTGTCGGCGCGCAACATGGCGTCGATATGCACCGGCTCGGACAGCAGACGGCGCGGGATGCGCTTGTCAATCACGTTGACTGCACCGCCGATTGCCTGGCTGCCATAGAGCAGCACAGCAGGGCCCCGCAGCACCTCGATGCTTTCAGCGGTCAACGGATCGATCGAAACCGCATGGTCGGCCGAGGTATTGGAAACGTCGATGGCGCCAATCCCGTCGACCAGCACCTTGACCCGCTCACCCGAGAAGCCGCGCAGGATCGGGCGCGAAACGCCAGGCGCAAAGCCGCTTGCTGTGACGCCGGGTACGCTTTCGAGCACTTCGCCGATCTGCCCGTCCATATTGGCCTGCAGTTCGGCAGCTTCGACCACACTGGTACCGGCCAGCAGATCGACTTGCCGCAAGCCTTGGGCGGTCACGACGATGGTGCCGTCAGGCTCAATCCGGCGATCATGCAGGTCATCGCTCGAATGGTCGTCTTCTGTCGGGTCCCCGGCCTGCTGGGCTAGTGACGGAGTCGCTGCAACCAGAGCGAGAATGGAAAAGGACGCGGCAAGCGCGCGGCGCTTCGAAAGATTAGGATACAACATAACAAGCGCCACTAGAGGCTGAGAACCACGGGTCAAGCGCGTAAACGGCAAATGTCGCGGATTTGCGGCGAACGACATATGCGCACGACGAACCGCACGCTGACTCTTCAGAAATATCCTGAAAAATGGAGCGGGCGAGGCGATTCGAACGCCCGACCCCAACCTTGGCAAGGTTGTGCTCTACCCCTGAGCTACGCCCGCTCACTGACGTTCCCGGTGCCGTGTGGCCCCGTGGGGAGGCGCGCAACTAGCAACGGGTTGCGAGTCCCGCAAGAGGAAAATTACGCCTTGATGGCAAGGCTTGCGGCCTGGGCATTGCTCCTTCACATTCGCTGATCAGCGCCCACATTGAGGCGAACCAAACATAAGGCACAGGAAGGCGGTTTACGTGGCGAGCATGGGTCTCAGCATAGACGAGCAGAAGGCAGTCGAGCGGTTCAAGCAGGATGTCGTCGAACCTTCGATGACCAAGCTGGTGATCCTCGATTTCTATGCCGACTGGTGCGGGCCGTGCAAGGCACTGGCACCGTTGCTGGAAAAGGTAGCGGGCGAATATGCCGACAAGGGCGTGATGCTGGTCAAGGTCGATGTCGACAAGGAACAGTTCATAGCCGCGCAATTTCAGGTCCAGTCGATCCCCACCGTCTATGCCATGTTCCAAGGCCAGCCGGTTGCGGATCTCACAAATGCCCGCAGCGAAACGCAGCTGAAGCAGACGCTCGACCAGATTCTGGCGCAGCTGCCGATTGCCAACGGCGATGCGGAGGCGCAGCAGGATGTCGCATCATTCGTGACGATGGGCGAAGAAGTGCTGGCGGGCGGCGATCCGGCACGTGCGGCGGGCATCTTCGCGCAGGTCATCGAAATGGCGCCGGACAATGCCGCGGCCCATGCCGGGCTGGTGCGGGCGCTGACGCAGGCGGGTGAAGGAGAGGAAGCGCGCGCCGCGCTCGATGCGGCGCGAGCCCATCCAGCACTTGCTGCCGATCCGCTACTCGATGCTGCTGCCAGCGCACTCGATCTGTCGGCCAATCGCGTCGATGACGGTGAGCTTGCCGCGCTGAAGGAGAAGGCTGCCGGCGGCGATATGGATGCGCGCTTTGCCTATGCTGAAGCCGCCTTTGCTGCAGGTGATCGCGATGGCGCGGCGGACGAGTTGCTCGCTCTGTTCGAGGCCGACCGCGAATGGAGCGAAGGCGCGGCCAAGGCCAAGCTGTTGCAGATCTTCGATGCGGTCGGGCTGGAAGACCCATGGGTCGTCACCACGCGCCGCCGCCTGTCGAAATTGCTGTTCGGCTGAGCCGCGGCGTGACCGTCCGCCTGTCCATCTTCCCTTTGCCGGGCGCAATCCTGTTCCCGGGATTGCAGCTGCCGCTGCATATCTTCGAGCCGCGCTACCGCGAACTCGTCGGCAGCGCTCTGGCGAAAGACAGGCTGATCGCGATGATCCAGCCGCAGACCAGCGGAGAGCGTTCGCCGCTCTATGACATTGGCTGCGTGGGTCAGATCGGCGATGTCGAAGCGCTGGAGGACGGCCGCTACAATATCGTGCTCGAAGGGCAGTCGCGCTTCCGCATCCTGCGCGAGCTCGAAGTCTCCACCGCCTTCCGTCAGGTCGAAGCCGAACTGATCGACGATCCGGGCGACGAAGTGCTCTCCAGCGTCGAGCGCGCCGGGTTCGAATATGAGGCCCGGCGATTCGCCGCGATTCAGGGCTATTCGGTCGATTGGGAGTCGGTCGAACGGCTCGACGATGAAACGCTGATCAACGGCGTTGCCCAGATCGCCCCTTTCGATTCAGCCGCCAAGCAGGCACTGCTCGAAGCCGAGGATTTGTCCGAACGCTGCGAGCTGATGATCCAGCTGATGCAGTTCTTCGCCCTGCGCGATGACGGCGACGAGATCGTCACACTGCAATAGGGTCAGATCCCGAAGCTGTTCTTCAGCCCGTCGATCACATATTGCGCCGCCAGCGCAGCGAGCAGCACGCCGAGCAGGCGTGTAATTACCGCTTCGACCCGATCGCCGAATATCTTCATCAACGGGCCGGCCGCGATCAGCGCGAGCATGGTCAGCAGCAGGACTGCAGCCAAAGCGCCGAGCACTACCAGCGTGCCTTCTGTGCCTCTGGCATTGCTGGTCAGCAGCATAACTGAAGCGATGGCGCCCGGCCCCGCCAACATGGGCATGGCCATGGGGAAGACAGAAACGTCCTCGACTTCGGGCGTGGCAGCAACCTTCTCGGCCCGCTCCTCGCGCCGTTGAGTTCGCTTCTCGAACACCATCTCGAAAGCGATCCAGAACAGCATCAGCCCGCCGGCGATACGGAAACTGTCGAGCTCAATGTGCAGCGCGCCGAGCAGGTCCTCGCCGAACAAGGCGAATATCAGCAGGATGACACCTGCGATCAGCGTCGCGCGAACCGCCATATTGCGTCGCTGCGCCTGCGAGGCGCCCTTGGTCAGCCCGGCATAGATCGGCGCGCAGCCTGGCGGGTCGATTACCACGAACAGGGTGATGAAAGCGGAGACGAAGAGTTCGATCATGCGCTATTTTCCGCCACCGGCTTGCCACTGCTTTTCAACGACCAACCGCCACTCGCCTTCGGTCAAGGCGTGGACTTCAAAGACCCTGGCCCCACCTACAGTGCCCCATCGCCAGACAAGCGTCCGGTCAGGCGAAACAGTCTGGCGGAGCCCGGAGGAGGCAGTAGGCGGGGCAGGCATGTCGCGTGTGCAATCGGCCACCCGCCCTTCGACTGCGGCAAGACCTTCGACAACGATGGCATCTTCGGCCAATTCAGGCTCAGGAGCCTTGGCCGGAGGCTGCGGATTATCGAGCGCTGCCGAATTGTGCAGCCAGTAGTATTCGCCGTTTTGGCTGCGTTGCCAGGTGGTCAGATAAGTGCCGACTTTACCGTCCACGGCATCGAAGCGACCCTCGCTGACCGCAAACTCGCCGTCGCAGCTCATCCAGACGATAGACGGTTTCCATGGCGCAATCAGTCCCTTGTCATCAAGCCTGGGCAAGCTGGTCGCCGCATCCATTTCGCCAGTGGCCGAAATCATGATCGCATCCGGGGCAGCGAATTCCAGCGATGCCTTGAACTGTCCGATTTCGCGTGCGCGCTTTAGAAACTCGATCTCGCGTGCGACGATCCGGCTGGGCTGGGCAGCACCTGGCGCCCTGGCAAGCACCCGGGCGTAAACATCGCGTGGGCCGGGCCGTTGGGCGCAGGACGCGAGCGCAAATGCAACCAGGGCAAGGCCGAGCCAGCGCATCACAGCCCCTCCGGCACCCCTGACCCGACATTGCGGTAGGCGGCGACCAGCGTATTCCTGAGCAGCACGGCGATAGTCATCGGACCGACGCCGCCTGGCACCGGCGTGATCGCGCCCGCGACTTCCAGCGCGCCGGCATAATCGACATCGCCGACCAGCCGCCCCTTTGTTTCGCCGTCGACGGGTGGCAGGCGGTTGATGCCGACGTCGATGATTGTCGCCCCGGGTTTGAGCCAGTCACCCTTGACCATTTCGGCGCGGCCCACGGCGGCGACCACTATATCGGCGCGGCGCACTACGGCGGACAGATCCTTAGTCCGGCTATGGGCAATAGTGACGGTGGCATTGGCGTCGAGCAGCAGCTGCGCCATCGGCTTGCCGACAATATTCGAACGGCCGATCACTACCGCTTCCAGCCCCGAGAGATCCCCCAGCCGGTCCTTCAGCAGCATCATGCAGCCGAGCGGGGTGCAAGGCACAAAACCGCTCTGCCCCACGGCGAGGCGGCCGGCATTGATGACATGGAAACCGTCGACATCCTTGTCGGGGCTGATAGCCGCGATCACCCCCTGTTCGTCGAGATGTCCCGGCAGCGGCAGCTGGACGAGGATCCCATCGACTGCCGCATCGGCGTTGAGCCGCTTGACCAGCGCCAGCAGTTCGGCGCTCGAGGTGTCGGCAGGCAGGCGATGCTCGAAACTCTCCATCCCCGCTTCGACGGTGGCCTTGTGCTTGCTGCGGACATAGACCTGGCTCGCAGGGTCTTCCCCCACCAGCACCACGGCCAGTCCGGGTTTGCGACCGGCAATGGCAGCAAAGCGCGCAGCTTCCTCGGCAAGCCGCTCACGCAGGCTTTCGGCGAAGGCCTTGCCGTCGATTACCTCTGCGCTCATGCAGCGCCCCGGATGATCCCGTCGAGCACGATCAGCACCACATTGATCAGCAGGATCAACACCAGCGGTGAAAAGTCGATCGCCCCGGTATTGGGCATGAAACGCCGGATCGGGCGGAAGAGCGGATCGAGCAGCCGGTTGATGGCATCATAGAAGCTCATCAGGAATTCGTTCCGGCCCACCACGTTGAAAGCGAACAGCAGCCCGATGATGAACTGGATGATCACCAGCATGATGAGCGCGCTGGCGAGCATGGAGATGATGTTGTAAATCGTGACCAGAGCCTGCATCGAACTCGTCTTCCTCTAACTTGCGTTGCGCGGTGTCCTACACATGGCGCGCGCGATGCGCCAAGGTTTCACCGCATCTCAATCTAGCCCGCGCTTATCAAGGTGCCTGCACCGCGGGCGGTGAAGAATTCCAGCAGCATGGCATGCGGCACGCGTCCGTCGAGCACGACCGCCGCTTCACACCCTGCCTCGACCGCGCTGGTGCAGGTTTCGAGCTTGGGGATCATCCCGCCGCTGATCGTGCCATCGGCGCGCAGCGCGGCAATGTCCTGCGGGGTGAGGTCGGTGAGCAGATTGCCCTGCTTGTCGAGCACGCCCGGCACATCGGTCAGCAGCAGCAAACGCGCTGCGCCCAGTGCCGCCGCCAGCGCGCCCGCCATGGTATCGGCATTGATATTGTAGGTGTGGCCATCCTCGCCGCTGCCGATCGGCGCGACCACGGGGATCATACCCGCCACCGTGGCCGTCTCGATAATCGTGGTGTCGACCGCGCAGGGCTCGCCCACGAAGCCGAGATCGAGTGCCTTCTCGATATTGCTGTCGGGATCCTTCTGCGTCCGCTGCAGCTTGCGCGCCGTGACCAGCCCGCCATCCTTGCCCGATATGCCGACCGCCTTGCCCCCGGCGCGGGCGATGGACGACACCAGCGCCTTGTTGATCGCGCCCGAGAGGACCATTTCGGCGACTTCGGCGGTGGCCTTGTCGGTCACGCGGAGCCCGTCGACAAAGCGCGTTTCCACGCCCAGCTTCTGCAGCATGGCACCGATCTGCGGGCCGCCGCCATGGACCACCACCGGGTTGATGCCGACTGCTTTCAGCAGCACCACATCCTCAGCAAATTCGCGCGCGGCATCCTCGTCGCCCATGGCGTTGCCGCCATATTTCACCACGAAGCTCTTGCCCGCGTAACGCTGGAAATAGGGCAGCGCCTCGATCAGCGTCTGCGCCTTGGCGCTGGCATCGTGGGTCGCGGGGCGCGTGGAAGGGTCGTCGGTCCGGTTCATCGTGGCGAGGCACTAGCTTGGCGCGCGCGGGTGCGAAAGAGGAAAGGCGCGAATTGCGGGGGCGGCGCTGCGGTGGCACAGGGTGCGCGATGACCGCGCGCAAACCCCTCCGCTTCGACGCCGCATGGCACAAGCGGCGGGTGCGGGCGGCGCGCTGGCGGCGGCTGCGCTGGTGGCTGGTGGTGCTCACCGTCCTGCTGCTGGCTGCTTTGGCGAGCCTGTGGCCGGGGCCGCGTGTGGCCGAGTGGCAAGAGGTCACCCAGCGCTTCACCATCTGCGGGGTCCAGTCCTCTGCCGCCTGCGTGGTCGATGGCGATACGCTGGTGTGGGGCAAGCGGCGCATCCGGCTGGCAGGCTATGACGCGCCCGAGCTTGACGGGGCCTGCGAGGCGGAGCGGGGCCGTGCGCTCGAAGCGCGCGATGCGCTGGCAGCCTGGCTGGCGGCGGGGCCGTTCGAATGGGATGGCGGGGCCGAGCCCCCGTTTGACCAATATGGCCGCGAGTTGCGCAGCATAAGACGCGGCGGCGAAGACCTCGCCCAGACCATGATCGCGCGCGGGCTGGCGCAGGATGGCGGATGGGCGCGGCAGGAAGGCTATTGGTGCGAATGAAAAATCCCCGCCCCACACGAAGTAGGGCGGGGTTGGAAGTCGAGGCCAGAAAATCGATTCTGCCCTTCGGGTCGCATGCACTGGGTAGTCGGGGGAGCCGCCCGTGCGAATAGCCGTTTGTATACATGGGATAGATTTTCCCGGATTGCCCCTTTGCGGCACAGTTTTGCACGCTAGTGTGAACGCCATGACACGCTTTGCCGCACCGCTCGCCCTGCCCCTCGCGCTTGCCATCGCCGGATGCGCCACCACGCCGGACATTGCGCCGCTGCCGGAACCGCAGGAACGCTTCTGGGATGCGCTGCAGAGCCATTGCGGCAAGGCCTATTCCGGCAAGCTCGCCAGCAGCGATGCGCGCGATGCCGACTGGCAGGGCCGCGCCATGGTGGCGCATTGGGCCGAATGCAGCGACACAAGCACGGCCATCGCCTTCCACGTGGAAAAGGCTGACCGCAGCGCCTGGGACCGCAGCCGCACCTGGGTCATCACCCGCACCGCTGACGGATTGCGGCTCAAGCATGACCACCGCCACGAGGACGGGAGCGAGGATGCCACCACCCAATATGGCGGCGACACGCTTTCTGCCGGAACCGCCGCCGTGCAGGACTTCCCCGTCGATGCCTTCTCCATCGCCCTGTTCGAGCGCGAGGGGCTGGCCACTTCCATCACCAATGTCTGGCGGGTCGAGGCCGATGCGGCAGGCACCGCTGGCGCGCGCTTCGCCTATCAGCTGACCCGCCGCAATGATCCCACCCGCCTGTTCCGCGTAGAGTTCGACGCATCGCGCCCGGTTACCGCCCCGCCCCCTGCCTGGGGCTGGTAGGGCGCGCGCGCATCGCCGTCAGTCGAACAGTTCTTCCAGAAAGCTCTTCTTGCGCTTGTGCGGTTTCCCCCAGGAACCCGACGCGCCGTGGCCATAGCCCGAATGACGCTGCCCGCCGTGCTGCGCATAGGAAGGTGCGGAGCGCTGCGCCGCAGTGGCAGGCACGCTGCGTTCGATAATCTTGTCGAGCTCGCCGCGATCGAGCCAGATGCCGCGGCATTGCGGGCAATAGTCGATCTCGATCCCCTGCCGGTCGCTCATGGCGAGCGGAACCTTGCACACGGGGCAGGGCATGGCGGCGACTTCGGCTTCGGTACGCATGGAATTCCTCTCGTTAGATGCAGCGTCAGATGGGGCGCTTGCGATGCCGGTCAAGCAGGAAAGCGGATCGAAGGGCGCAAAGTTCACTTAAAGTTCACCCGTTTTCCGGCTTCTGCCGGGCGGCCTCAAGTTTGCGGTTCATCTGTGCGTATTGCTCATCCAGATGCCGGTTCAGTTCCGCATCCGCTTCGATATCGCCTACGCCGCGGTGCCAGCGCGGCAACTCTCCCGGCGGCAGGATGTCGGCCACGAACACCGCATCTTCCAGTTCGTCGGGCGCCAGCAGCAGGTGCGGTTCGGCGGGCCGGACCGGTTCCAGCTGCGCGAGCACCTTGTCCATCGGCGCGGGCGCGGGCGGCAAGGCCTCGTCGCTGGCGCGCCAGTCGCGGTGGGCATGGCGGAACCGGCTGGGCATATAGGCGCGCAGCAGGAACATCAGCAGGCGATCGTTCTGGCGATAGCGCGTGCCGGTCCGGTTGCCGTCGCGGTCGAAGACCGGTTCGGTCGAGCCGTTGAAGGCGCGGTCGAAAGCGGTGTCGAGCAGGACCTGCGCGGCATGTTCCAGCGCCACGTCCCAGGCGGCGGAAAACTGTTCCGAGCCCGGCGAACGGCGCAGGCGATGGGCCGAGGACTTGCTCATCTGCACCCGCATGCAGGCGTATTCGAGCGATCCAGATTCCGCCAGGGCGGAAATGAATTCGCGCTGGCGCTGCGGGGTCCAGCCATCCTTGCGCGGCTTTCGCCTGACCGGCAGCCATTTGTATTCGGACGGATCGAAGCCATGCGCGTCGAGCTGCGGCGCGTCCGCCTCGGGCGGAATCGCGGGAGCGGGGGCGGGCGTAGTGTCTGGCGGCGCCTTGCGCGAAACAGGGTTGGCGGATGGGGCGAGCGGGGTGCGTTTGCGTGTCATCCGGCAGGATGGAGCAGTTTTTGCGCGTGTAGGAAAATGGTTTCCGCACAGCAGCTTCTTGCATTTCTCCGCACTTCCGCTTATCGGCCCCCGCTCGCTTGCGGATGGTCCGCTGGCGGCGCTGCACGGATAAGGGAGGCAGCCTATGTTTGCATTGCTGAAACCACCATCCGCGCCTGAACGCGTGCACACGCGCGCCGCCGCCTGAGCCTCCTCGCCATTCGGGGGGGGCAGGCAGGTCCCTCCTCGTGCGAGGAATTTCCAGATGTATTTACGGTTCACCGTGCCCGGCACGGTCACGCGCGCCCATGTGGCGCCGGGGCCGTTCCGCGCTGCAAGCCATCTCTATTGGGATGGCGATCACGACAATGATCCGGTCCTTATCGCGCTGCGGCGCGAGATCGACTGGTTCAACCGCTGGCTGCCCGTGCCGCGACGCTTCAGCGTCAAGGCGCGCGGCGTGTGGTGGAAGGACGGCGTGTGCTGGTTCCGCGACGATGCGCGCGAGATGCTTGCCCATATGCAGGCGCTCGTCAGCCTGATCGAGGATTGCGGCGTGCCCGTCACCCGCAGCTGGACCCGCGATCCGGGCCAGTTGCTCTATCGCGACCGCTGGCAGGTGGTCGCCAAGCCGGAGCGCTATCTGCTCCATTAAAATCAGGGCAGGCGGTTCGCTCCAGACACATTCGCGACCAGCGAACGGCAAGGGCGACCGCCCACCCGCAGCTATGCTGCGCGTCTAGTGAGGACGAACCGACGGAGGCGGGTGCGCAAAACAAGAGGATACAGTCATGCACACCGATTACGAAAACCACCCCTGCTTTCGAGCGGACCAGCAAGCGGCGTAAGGGCTATCCCAGCGAAACGCGCGTCAAGCGTGGGCCCAGTAACTCATGGCGCACGATCAAGGGCGGCACGATCGAACTGCTCGAAAAGCTCGGGCGCAACGATCCGTGCCCCTGCGGTTCGGGGAAGAGGTTTCAAGCGCTGCTGCCTGAAAGGCGGACGCTATGACGGAGCCGAGCGGCGCGATTACTGGCGGTGACATCGAGAGGAGTGGTGCCGTCTGTCCGCATCGAACAGGAGGCAAGAATCAGTACACCGGCTCGCAGGCCTGGCCGTCGCCATCGCCGTCCATGGTTTCGCGATAGCCGGGTTCGCCATAGCGGAGCGGGGCCTTTCCGGCGGCGCGGACTTCGTTGCAGCCGGCATAGGTCACACTCATCATCAGCGCCTGCGCCTTTGCGGCTTCGGCGGGGTCGAGGGGCTTCAGGTGGTTGATATACGCATATGTTCCGCCGCCGAAGAGCAATGCGCTGGCTATCGCACTGCCCCACAGCTTGTCGGTGAAACTCTGCTTGCGCGTCTTGTGCCTGAAGACCCGGCGCCCGGCGAGCGCACCCGCCAGCCCGCCAAGCGCCGCATAGAACGCCAGCGTGCTTTCACGCACACGCCAGCCACCGTTTTCTGCCTGGGCCTTGTCGATGCCGAATGCGGCGAAGGCCACGAAATTGATCGCGATCAGCCAGTAAACGAGGATTTCGATCAGGCCGAAACCGGACATTGCAGCAGCATCCGTTAATTGCGGAGGAAGAAGTACTGCAACTGTGCCGTGAAAATTCTAACTTTTACTTACGCGATGAATGCCCGGCTGAAACGGAAATCAGCAGAAGGTCCGTGAAACTGGTCTGTCACGGCACCAGGGGCTTCAACCCGGGGATGCAATCGGGAATGCCGGTCGAAGTTGCGGCTCCGGGAAAGTGATGGATGTAATAGTTTCGGCCGTCGAGCCCTCGCCGGAACACGGCAATCGGCTTGAACCCGTTGAACGGCAGGATCGAGAGTGTGTAGAAATCCCCAAGTGCCGCTCTGCGGTCCAGCCATGCACGCGTCACTTTGGATTGATCCTCGAACTTCCAGATCGTCATGGGCGATTTGCATCCAGTGCCAAGGCGTTCGAATGGGACATCAATCGGAGCAAACACCGCCTGAGCCTCGCTTTGCGGCCAGGTGACCCATGCCGCCTGCTCAAGGCGATGCTCCTTGATCCACTCGCCCACCTGCGGCGCGGCGGTGAATGGGACGGTGAGATTGCGTTGGGCTGTCCACAGGCCGCAGATCGCCAGAACAGTCAGCCAGATCTGCGTTGTCCGGCAAACCTTCCCCGAAACCATCACCAGAGCAAAGAACAGAACAGTCGCCAGCATGAGATGCCGGATCGCGAGCGGGTAAACGAGGATCGAGAAGACATACATCGCCACTACAAATGCCAGGCATGCGAGATACGATTTCCGATCGTCGGGAAACTGCTTGTGGATCAGATAGAACAGGAATGGCGTGAATATCAGGAAACCTTCCGAATAGTGCCCCCACTCGATCTGGAATGGCGCAACTGTCACGCCCAACCGGATCAGAAATTCGACGGATTCAAACACAAACCCCTGTGGCTGAATCGCGGGCTGCAAATCACTGGGAGGCCAGACTGTCCAGGCCGAAATCAACGACACGATGATCCACGGAACCATGCGAATATCAAAACGCGGCCCGTTCCTGAGCAGGATGAATATCACCGACAAGACGCCAAACAGGAAATCGGCGGCGGGAAGCAGAATGATCCAGAACCAGAACCAACGGCTATGCCAGAAATAGGCAATGGCAAAGATTGCCATGACGCCCAGCGTGGCGCTGCGGGAGATAGTGTTGAATTCGAAAAGGACCGGCTCTGACAATGCCAGCAATATGCGATTGATGGCGGAAATGTTGTCGTTGGCGAAAATGAAGAACAGGGTCGCCAGCGCAATCATGCTGGCCGACAGCTGCAACGCCTGCAGAGATCCGGCGATTGCCGCTGCACTGCGCAGAACGAGGTACCATAGGGCGGGATGCCCCTCGTAACTCAGCAGATGGAACAGTTGGCGCAAATCCGCCGATTTCACCGCGATCTGCAGCGCCTGCCACTCATCCAGCCAGGCGTCATGGGTCCAGATCAGCGCCAGTTGCAGCGCCGCGATGGTCGCCGCCGCAAGCCAGAAGGCGCGCTGTCTGAAGGTATCGGGGTCGGTTATGCGCAACTTGTGTCGCAAAGCTGCGAGCATAGAACCGCCCCCGCAAGTTGATGTCCGACCGACCTCGGCCGAACAGTCTATTCCGCCGCCACAGCCCCTTCGCCGCCTTCATCGCCGAACAGGCCCGGGCCTTCGTCGCTGGCGACCTCTTCCTCGTTGGCGGCCTTGGCTTTCTGGCGTTTGTCGAAGCTCGACCACACCGTATTCCAGTCACCCTTGGTGGCGGCCTTGGAATATTCGGTCGCGCGGGTTTCGAAGAAGTTGGCGTGCTCCACACCGTTGAGCAGCGGCGCGAGCCAGGGGAGCGGGTGATCATCGACCATATAGATCGGGTCGAGGTTCAATTGCCCCAGCCGCCAGTCGGCGATGTAGCGGATGTATTTCTTGATATCCTTCGCGGTCATGCCCGAAACCGGGCCCATCTCGAAGGCGAGGTCGATGAAATTGTCCTCCAGCCGCACGGTCTTCTGGCAGATATCGATGATGTCTTCCTTGACCGCGCGGGTCAGGCAGTCACGCTCGCGCACGAATTCGTGGAACATGCGGATGATGCCTTCGCAATGCAGGCTTTCGTCGCGCACCGACCAGCTGACGATCTGGCCCATGCCCTTCATCTTGTTGAAGCGCGGGAAGTTCATCAGCATGGCGAAGCTGGCGAACAGCTGCATGCCTTCGGTGAAGGCGCCGAACATGGCCAGCGTGCGGGCGATATCCTCGTCACTGTCGACACCGAACTGCTGCATGTAATTGTGCTTGTCGGCCATTTCCTCGTAATCGAGGAAAGCGGAATATTCGCTTTCGGGCATGCCGATGGTGTCGAGCAGATGGCTGTAGGCGGCGATATGCACGGTTTCCATGTTGCTGAACGCGGTCAGCATCATCTTGATCTCGGTCGGCTTGAACACGCGGCCGTATTTGTCGTGATAGCAATCCTGCACTTCGACATCGGCCTGGGTGAAGAAACGGAATATCTGGGTGAGCAGATTGCGCTCATGCTCGGTCAGTTTCTGCGCCCAGTCGCGGCAGTCTTCGCCCAGCGGCACTTCTTCGGGCATCCAGTGGATCTGCTGCTGCCGCTTCCAGAACTCGTAAGCCCACGGATATTCGAAGGGCTTGTAGGTCTTGCGGGCTTCGAGCAACGACATCTTGTGGTCTCCGTGAATCTGGCCGAACGACTCATATAGGGAATCATGCCTCGGAATCGAAGGCAAGAGGCAATGATTCGGCGGGGATAAGATGTGGGCGATGGGGCAAGCGGATTTTCGCTTGCGCTGCTGGAACAGGATGGGTCGGCAAAGCGTTGATATGGCAAGACGGCATGCATGGCCGCCGGTCGGTCGGGCGTGATGATTTCGGGGACAAGCGGGCCTGGTCCGGTTTCCCCTTTTGCGGGCCTGTTCCGCATCCCCCGGCGCCCCGCCCCTCGAAAGGCGGGGCGCTAATTTGTGAGGGCAGGCAGAAACACCGTCCGATCTGGTGGCTCTGCACGTCATTTTCTTGCTTTTGTTCGGCTTCAGGGGGTAAGTTTTCACAATGGATGGCGGGTCGCTGACAAGAAACCCCATGCCGCCGGGCCGTATGCAGGTGGGCGAAGCTGCCGCACAAATCACCGACAGCTTCACGGATCCGCGCGTCTGGCCTCCGGAACTCGTCCGCGCTTTCGAAGAATCGCTGATCGAAAAGCAGTATCGCGAGATGCGCTTCCTCTCGCTGGTCGGGATGGGGGTGAATCTGGGTTCGGCGCCGATCGACTTCTTCACCATGCCCGATCATGCGGCGGATATGCTGCTGATGCGCGTGGGGCTGGTGCTGCCGTTCCAGATCGCCGGGCTGTTGATGCCGAAGCACTATTTCGGCTGGCAGAAGCTGCTCGCTGCAATTGCCATGCTGGCCTTTTGCGGCGTTCTGCTGGTGGGCACGCAATGGGTGGCGCCGACGACCGGTGCTTTCCTCGCCATTGGCCCGCTGATGCTGATCGGCACCGCTGCGCCCACGCTGCCTTTTGCTCCGCGCGAGGTTGCGGGCTTCGTGGTCGGCTCTGCAGTGGTCCTGCTGGCGGCGTTCCTGTTCATGGACAGCCCTGTGCTGCGCAACCCGGCCTTCATCGGGATCGCGCTGATCACCATTGTCGTCTCGCTGGTGCTGCCGCGGCGATTATGGGCGCTGCAGGGGCGCAATTTCCTGCTTTCGTCGCAATTGCAAAACCGGCTCCATTCGCTGAGCGAGAGCAATGCCCGGCTGGTCGAGCTGTCACGCAAGGACCCGCTTACCGGCCTCGCCAACCGCCGCCATGCGACCGAGGTCTTTACCAGCCACCACTATGCAGAGCCGGTCGCAGGCGAAGCGCGCGTGGCCGTGCTGATGCTCGATATCGACCGGTTCAAGGGCTTCAACGACCTCTGGGGTCACCAGGCCGGGGACGCCTGCCTGATTGCCGCTGCCGATGAGATGCGCCATCTCGCCGCGCGCTATGGCGGATTGGCCGCGCGCTTCGGGGGTGAGGAGTTCATCATCATCCTGCGTGTCGAATCGCGGGCCCGCGCGAAGGAAATCGCCGAAGAATTGCGCCGCGGGATAGAGCGGATCGAGATTCCCTTGTCCGAACGCGATGCGGTCGCCACTTGCACGGCCAGTATCGGCGTCGCAGTACATGGCGGCAGCGGCGTGCCCATGCTGTCAAAATTGCTCTCGGATGCCGACGGCGCGCTGTACGTGGCGAAAGACAACGGCCGCAACCGCAGCGAACTGGCGGCCTAGGCCGAAGTCACGCGCGCCAGCACCGCGTCGATCGCGGCAAAGGCCTGATCCCGGGTAAAGGCTTCGGCGACGTCAGCGGGAAGGTCCGGAATCCGGCCTCCGCCCGCATCCTTGGCCGCGATCCACTTGCGCAATTGGCCGGCAATCGCCGCAGCATCATGGGTGGCGAGCCCAAAGCCGCCTTCGCGCACTATCTTGGCCGCCTCGCCGGTTTCAAGGCCGGTGGCCAGGATCGGGCGCCCGGCACCGATATATTCGAACAGCTTGCCCGGAATGATCGGATCCTCTGCCGGGTCGGGCCAGCGGCACAGCAACAGGACATCGGCCTGGCGTTCGACCTCCAAGATCGCACTGCGTGGCATGAATTCATGCATCTCGACACAATCCTGCACACCATGTTCGGCAATCAGCTGATCGAGGAAGCCATATTCGTCATGGTAGAAGATGGCGCGGATGCGGTGGCGGTCCTCCCCCAGCATGCCGATCGCTTTGAACAGCGCCCTTGGGTCGCGCCTCTCGGCGTAGATTACCCCCGCATGGATGATCGTGAGCCGCACGGGGTCGAGCGGCGCGGGCGACCTTGGGCATTCCGCGAAATCGGCCTTGTCCCACCCGTTGCGCGCCAGTGTGACCGTCTTGCCCGTTTGCTGCTGCAGCGCTTGCGCGGCGCCTTTCGTAACCGCCACCAGTTCATCGGCTTGCTGCTGCACATGGCGACCTTGCCGCTCGTACAGGCGGGTAAGCAGGGGATGCTTTTCGGTGTAGGGATTGTCGACCCAGATATCGCGTTGTTCGCATATCCAGCGCAAGCCCATGCCCTGCGCAATCCGGCTGGCGGCAATATGCGCCGAATGCGGCGGGCCCGAGGAATAGACCAGGTCGAACGCCTGCGCTTCGCCCAGCTGGCGCGCCAGTTCGACCGCGCGACCGACCCAATGCGCGGCAAAACGGTCCGGCATCTGGCGCAGCGACCAGAACCAGCGCTTGAGCTTGCTGGGTTTTGCCGCCGCGGCATCGGAGACGGGGGCTTGATCGTGGCCTCCTTGCGGAGCGGAAGGATCGCGTTCGATCGGCAGCATGACGACGTGAAGATGCGGGTGCGCCAGTTCGGAATGAATGCCGCTGGCAGCACCGATCCGGGCACCCAGGACCGTGACTTCATGCCCCTGTTCGGCCCAATGCAGGGCAAGCGCACCTGTGCGGGCCGCCCCAGCTTGCGCATAGGGTGGGAAGTTGGGCGTCACGAAGAGAATGCGCAACCGATTCATTGCGCCCTAGGTGCAGCGCGCGAATGAAAAGGGCAAGCGCACTCGGTGTGATTTGCGCTGGCTGTGCCGGATCGCGTCACATGCGAAACGGGCCGGTTCACCGATCAGAGTGAGCCAGCCCGCTGCGTTTTCCATGCCAATGCAGCCATCGGCCTTACTGGCAGGCGAGACATTCCTCGTAATCGGTCTGCTCGCCGGCACCGGCGCTCAGCTCGTATTTCGCGGCATCGGCGGTGTTGTCTGCTTCCACTCCGCCTGCGAAGCCGGCGCGCTGGACGCTCTTCGAACGCAGGTAATAGAGCGACTTGATGCCCTTCTCCCACGCCTGGAAGTGCAGCATCATCAGATCCCACTTGTCGACATCGGCGGGGATGAACAGGTTCAGCGACTGCGCCTGATCGATATAGGGTGCGCGGTCTGCCGCGAATTCGAGCAGCCAGCGCTGGTCGATCTCGAAGCTGGTCTTGAAGGTCGCCTTCTCTTCCGGGGTCAGGAAGTCGAGGTGCTGCACCGAGCCGCCCTTCTCGAGGATGGTGTTCCACACCGCGACGGAATCCTTGCTCTTCTTCTTGAGCAGCTTTTCCAGATAGGGGTTCTTGACCACGAAGGACCCGGACAAGGTCTTGTGCGTGTAGATATTCGCCGGGATCGGTTCGATGCAGGCGCTGGTGCCGCCGCAGATGATGCTGATCGACGCGGTCGGCGCGATCGCCATCTTGCAGCTGAACCGCTCCATCGCGCCCATTTCTTCCGCGTCGGGGCACGCGCCGCGTTCCTGCGCCAGCAGCATGGAGGCTTCCGAGGCCTTGCCCTGGATATGTTTGAACATCTTCAGGTTCCAGACCTTGGCCATCGGGCTTTCGAAACCGATGCCCTTGAGCTGGAGGAAGGAGTGGAAACCCATCACGCCAAGACCGACCGAACGTTCGCGCATGGCCGAATATTTCGCCCGTGCCATTTCTTCGGGTGCGCGGTCGATATAGTCCTGCAGGACATTGTCGAGGAAGCGCATCACATCCTCGATGAAGGTCTTGTCCGTGTCCCACTCTTCCCACTTCTCGAGGTTGAGCGAGGAGAGGCAGCACACGGCCGTGCGATCATTGCCCAGGTGGTCAATGCCGGTCGGCAGAGTGATTTCGGCGCACAGGTTCGAGGTGGAGACCTTGAGGCCCAGTTCGCGATGATGCTTGGGCATCATCCGGTTCACCGTGTCGGAGAAGACGATATAGGGTTCGCCCGTGGCGAGGCGGGTTTCGACCAGCTTCTGGAACAGCGCGCGCGCATCGACAGTCTTGCGGACCGAGCCATCGCGCGGCGAGACGAGATCGAATTCGCCGCCATTGCGCACGGCTTCCATGAAGGCATCGGTCACCAGCACGCCGTGGTGCAGGTTCAGCGCCTTGCGGTTGAAATCGCCCGAAGGTTTGCGGATTTCGAGGAATTCCTCGATCTCCGGGTGCGACACGTCGATGTAGCAGGCAGCCGAACCGCGCCGCAGCGAGCCCTGCGAAATCGCCAGCGTCAGGCTGTCCATCACGCGCACGAAGGGGATGATGCCGCTGGTCTTGCCATTGAGGCCGACCGGTTCGCCGATCCCGCGGACATTGCCCCAATAGGTGCCGATGCCGCCGCCCTTGGAAGCCAGCCACACATTCTCGTTCCAGGTGTTGACGATGCCGTCGAGGCTGTCGCTGACCGAATTGAGGTAGCAGGAAATCGGCAGGCCGCGGGTGGTGCCGCCGTTCGACAGCACCGGGGTGGCGGGCATGAACCACAGCTTGGAGATATAATCATAGAGCCGCTGCGCGTGGTCCTGATCATCGGCAAAAGCGTCAGCGACGCGGGCGAACAGGTCCTGATAGCCCTCACCGGGCAGCAGGTAGCGGTCTTCCAGCGTTTCCTTGCCGAAAGCGGTCAGCAGTTCGTCACGACTGGCATCGGTGACGATGGTGAAGCGGCGGTCGAGGATTTTCTTCGAATCGTCCTTGTCCGAAGCGGCTGCCTTGGCGACTTCAGCCATTGCACCGGCCATGGCGGCACCGGCAGCTTCAGCCACCAGTTCTTCGCTGCCCTTGTCCTGCTTTGCCATGCTGACCGCCTTTTCCGGCTTCTTGCCCTTTTCGGGAGTGGTCTCTTCGACGGTGTCCTGCGTCTCCAGATCCAGTGCCATCGTCAAATCGTCCCCGCTCTTGAAATCCATAGTCAGCCCCGCCGTTTTCTGTTCGCGATGCGCTTTTCTGCATCAGCGTATGTTCCGCTTGTGTTCGAGTCGGCGAGCCGTCCACTCACCTAGCAATATCCAGCCGCCGCAGGGTGAAAACTTTTCCCGAATTTGCCCACAGGACCGGCGCGGCAAGGGCGTCCTCCCCATATAGGGATGAACGCATGCAACGCTAGGTCTAGTGGGTACCCCCAAGCAACCGACCACTAGATACTGAATCAGACGGGACTCGGGCGCAAGGGGGTCAATGAATATTTAACTCTGTTAGGCAGGGCTGTTCGGGCCCCATCATAAATGATGCAATGCAGCGACGCGTGGACCAAGCTTGGGTTTGCAGCTGCGCAAGCCCAAAAATGAATCCGTGAAAAAAATTATGCGGGCAAAAATGATCCTGCGGGCTTGAGAATCAATCGAATCCGGGCGCGCAATTTCTGAATCGGATCAGGCCTGGCTTTTCATCCCCCGACACACAAAGAAGGGCCCCGCACATGGCGGGACCCTTCGCTTGAGCCGGGCCGGGCAGTCACCCTTCTTCCACAGACGGACTTCAAAACATTCCCGGGCCGGCCTCCGCTTCGGATTCGCTCACGTCCTCGGGCGAGGAAGCATGCTGATCGCAAACACCGCACGTTCGGCGGGATCGTTGGACGCCAGCCGTTCAGCTTCCGTCCGCACCAGCTTCTTCTCGAGGTCGCGCATTTGCGAACTGGTAGAGGCGACGATGATGTTCGCCTGGATCACCGATCCCTGGTTTGCCCCCGTGGGCAGCGGAGACAGGCTGGTGAGCCCCTTCACCGCCTTGATCGTCTTGCGGTCGAGAACTCGATTGCCCGACGACATATAGGTGGTGACATCGGTTGGCGTTCCATCGCTACTGGCCCGGAAGCGCACCTTGATGAGACCGCCAGTATCCCAGCGTTGGTCATACTGCATCTTCGCCAATTGCCGGTTGAGATCATTGCCGACCTCATGCGCGAATGCGGCGCTCGACCGCGGCGTGACGACAATGTCTTCCGCAGGCGATTGCGAGGACAGCGGTACGGCAAGCATGGTGGCTGCCGTCGACGCTGCGATAATGAAAAGTACTGGCTTGAACATTTGATCATCCTTTCTTTTGGTCGGATGATCGGCCGCAGAGAGTAATCACACGATGTGCGACCGTGTGGTTTTGAATGCGATGACATCTTCGGTCGATCGAGCCCGAAGCGGATCTGCTTTTCGTTTCGAGCCGCTTCAGGTCTAGGATCGCTGCAGCACAAGTCAATGATGGCGCAACTAAATTACCTTATGACGACCATATATTGTTGTGATTTTTCCGTGATCAGGCGGGTTCCGGCATTATTTTCAGCCATTTGAGGAATTACGCCGGGCGGCGCGGGCGTGGTCGCCTATTTCCCCGGCCACACGATCGACCAGTTCGAGCGGGAGGTCGTGACCCCAACCGCCAATCGTCACCAGCCGCGCGCCGCGGATCGATTCCGCAGTATCCCGCCCGCCTTCGCACGGCACCAGCGGATCGTCTTCGCCATGCAGCACAAGCGTGGGCGCATTGATATCGCGCAGCATCGCGCGGCGGTCACCATCACTGACAATGGCCGAGAGATGGCGCGTGGGCCCTTGTGGATAGAAGCTGCGGCGCACGTTGATCAGCGTGCGTTCGCGCAAGCGCGCTTCGTCGCTGGGAAAGCCGGGCGAACCGATGGTCCGCGCCAGCATGACACCATGGTCCACAAGAACAGCTTCGTCGAAACTGGCCGGGCGCGTCACCAGCGCCTTCAGCGCTTCCTTGCGCGCCGCCGGGAGCGAGGGATTGCCTGTTGTCGAGAATATGGAGGTGAGCGACAATGTCTTGTCGGGATGGCGTGCGGCGAAATGCTGCGCGATCATCCCGCCCATGCTTGCGCCAACGATGTGCGCGCTCGCGATGCCCAGCGCATCGAGCAGCCCCGCGCCGTCATCTGCCATGTCAGCCAGCGAATACGGCACCCGCACCTTCATGCCGAGCTTGGACAGCAACGTCATCTTGAGCAGGCCAGGGGCCTTCACGCCGTCGAACTTCTGGCTGAGGCCGATATCGCGATTGTCATAGCGAATGACACGGAAACCCTGGTCGACCAGCGCCTCGACCAGCTCATCCGGCCACAGAGTCAATTGGGCGCCAAAGCCCATGATCAGCAGCATTGCAGGATGCGCGGGATCGCCGTGATCCTCGTAATGCAGTTCGATCCCGTTGGCCGTTGCTTTTGGCACGCATTTCCCTCCCGCATTTGTTCGTTCAGCCCAATTGCAACGTGCCCTGGCCAATGTCCATCAGGATTGCACTGCAGCCTTTCCCTCTGCACGCGACGTCACATAGTTAATTAATTACTAGTAACGCTTAGTTTCTGTCGCTTTCTTGCAATACGGATCGAATGGCGAACTGTATTTATTGCTCACTCCGGGTCGTACGGAGGGCGATTTGGATCAACGAAAGGTCGAGCGGACACCAGCTTGCGATGAGGTAAGCTATCGCGTCGGTGGCAACACCGCGACCGGTATGTTGCGCAATTTGTCAATTCATGGCTGCCAGATCGGCAGCGAACGGGCATGTTTCGCAAAAGGCGATCCGATCGTGGTCACGCTGATCGAGGGAATTTCGATCGATGGTCTGGTCGCCTGGATGCGGGACGGTGAATTCGGTGTGGAGTTCAATCGCGCTATCGGTGAAGCGACGGTCCGCTATCTGGGCATGACCTTGCACGAATTGCCGCTCGACGGACCGGAGCACGATCGCTTCGGGCGGCCATTGCCGCCACTTGGTACGCTTGAAAGCCCGCTCCCGGGCGCCCGCTAGTCGCCTCGCGCCGTTGGTGCTTCAGGGGACGAGTACAGTATCGCGCGCCACTTCATCGGTAGCGGGATAATCGAGAATGTAATGCAGCCCGCGGCTCTCGTGCCGCTTGAGCGCGCTTTTCACGATCAGATCCGCGCATTCAAGCAGGTTGCGCAGCTCGATCAGATCGGTGGTGACGCGGAAGTGGCCATAGTAATCGTCCACTTCATCGCGCAGCATCTTGATCCGGTGCGCCGCACGCTCGAGCCGCTTGGTGGTGCGCACGATGCCCACATAGTTCCACATGAACCGGCGGATTTCGGTCCAGTTCTGCTTGATCACCACTTCCTCGTCGGAATCGGTGACGCGGCTCTCGTCCCACGGCAGAATGGCAGGGGGTTCATCCAGTTCGCCCCAGCGCGCAAGGATATCCTTCGCCGCCGCTTCACCAAATACGAAGCATTCGAGCAGCGAGTTGGACGCCAGGCGGTTGGCGCCATGCAACCCGCTCTCGGTGCATTCGCCCGCTGCCCATAGCCCGGGCAGGTCGGTCCGCGCGTCGAGCCCGATCTTGATACCGCCGCAGGTGTAATGCTGGGCCGGAACCACCGGGATCGGCTGCCTGGTCATGTCGATACCGAGGCCGAGCAGCTTTTCATGGATCGTCGGGAAATGCGCTGTCACAAATTCAGGGGGCTGATGGCTGATATCTAGATGGACATAGTCGAGGCCAAAACGCTTGATCTGGTCGTCATTGGCGCGCGCCACGATGTCACGCGGGGCAAGCTCCATGCGCTCGGGGTCGTATTTCTCCATATAGCGTTCGCCCGTCACCGGGTTGAACAGCCGCCCGCCTTCGCCGCGCACGGCCTCGGTGATGAGGAAGTTCTTCACGTCGAGATTATAGAGGCAGGTCGGGTGGAACTGCATCATCTCCATGTTGGAGACGCGCGCACCCGCGCGCCACGCCATGGCGATGCCGTCGCCCGTCGCACCGCGCGGCGCGGTGGAAAAGAGATAGACCCGGCCCGCACCGCCTGCCGCCAGAACGGTCGCGCGCGCGACATGCGCAACCACCTTGCCGCTTTCGCTGTCGAGCGCGTAGGCACCCCACACCCGGCCCGAACCCGAATATTCGGCCTGATTGCGCGCGGTAATGAGGTCGATGCAGCTCTGGTTCGGCAGCAGCGTGATATTCGGATTTTCTTCCGCCGCCTTGAGCAATGCTGCCTGCACCGCCCAACCGGTCGCATCATTCACATGGACGATGCGGCGGTGAGAATGGCCACCTTCGCGGGTCAGATGAAGATCGCCCTGCTCGCGATTGAAGGGTACGCCCAATTCGCACAGCCGGTCGATTGCAGCGGGTGCGCGTTCGATCACGAACTCCACCGTCGCCAGATCGTTCAGCCCCGCGCCCGCCACCATCGTGTCACGGATATGGTTTTCGAATGTGTCGCCCGTATCGAGTACGGCAGCGATGCCGCCCTGTGCCCAGGCGGTGGACCCACTGGTCAACTGCCCTTTCGCAAGCACGAGCACCTTCTTCGATTCGGCCAGTGCGAGAGCGGCGGTCAATCCCGCCGCACCTGAACCTATCACCAGCACGTCATAAGCCTGTGTCATGGCGAACTCATGGCCAGCGAAAGCGCCGACGGCAAGAAAAACACGGATCGCCGATCAAGGGCTTGTTTCGCATGTGCGGTATCTTACTGACGAACAGACATAATAGAGGATCGCGTCGATGAGCTTCGGCATATTGAGCTGCTTGTTCGGAAATCATGACCCGGACCGCCGCAATGTCCATGACGACGGCTTTGACTGGCGCGGCAAATGCCGCCGATGCGGAACCGACATCAAACGACGCGGGCATCGCGACTGGATTGCCGTTGCACGCTCCAAACGCTGAATCATCTCTGCAATTCAACCGACTGCCATCGGAGCACGGCGAAAAGGCAACGATTTGCCGCAATCAGGGTTAACGCGGCCGATTCCAGAGCTAAGGCCACGTCGACAGGGGACGGGACGACGGAGGGTCGCAGAATAATGAAATTGCGTTTGATCGCCTGTGCATTCGGGCGGCATCAGGTCGATGCGGACAAGATCCGCCACATCCACGGCTGCAATGTCGGCCGCTGCCTGCACTGCCGCACACCGATGGAAGAAGTCGAACCGCATCACTGGGAAGTGCAGCGCGTCCATGACGCCGGGTTGGGTCGTCGCGCGATCCGTTAAGGCTCAGCCCGCCCCGGTCAACTGGACAAAAACGTCCTCGAGGTCGGCTTCGCGCGTGGTGACATCTTCAATGGCATAACCGTGGCTTTGCACGAGCGCGAGCACCTGTCCCGCGCTCGCCTTGTCGCGGTCATAAGTAATGTCGATCCGGCGCGGTTCGATCACTTCAGCCTTCAGGAAGGCAGGTTCCATCATCGGCCCTGCCAGATCCTTGTCGACCGTGACCGAGACGATCTTTTCGCGTGCCATGCCCACCAATTCGCGGGTCGGCTTGTTGGCGATCAGCTCACCGTGGTTGATGATCGCGATGCGGTCGCACAGCTGCTCCGCCTCTTCGAGATAATGCGTGGTCAGCACCACGGTCACACCTTCGGCATTGAGCTCGCCAACCAGTTCCCACAACTGTCGCCGCAATTCGACGTCAACGCCTGCTGTCGGCTCGTCGAGCACAAGGATGGGCGGGGAATGGACCATGGCCTTGGCGATCAGCAGTCGGCGTTTCATCCCGCCTGACAGCGTGCGGGCATAGGCGTTGCGCTTGTCGGCAAGATGGACCGCTGCAAGCAATTCCTCGCTGCGCCGATCCTTCTTTGCAATGCCATAGAAACCGCCCTGATTCTCCAGCACCTCAAACGGGGTGAAGAAGGGATCGAAGACGATTTCCTGCGGCACGATGCCAATCGAGCGCTTTGCATTACGCGGGCTTTCGTCAATGTCGAAACCCCAGATTTCGGCCCTGCCCGAAGTCTTGCGCACCAGCCCTGCAAGGATGTTGATGATGGTCGATTTGCCCGCCCCATTGGGGCCGAGCAGGCCGAACACCTCACCCTGCGGAACATCGAAACTCACCCCCTTCAGCGCCAGCTTGCCCTCGTCCTGCGAGCCGCTGGGGGCATAGCGTTTGACGAGATTGTCGATACTGATGGCAGGGGGAGTGGTCATGAGGACGCCCTAGGCGCTTGAGCCGCGCGATAAAACACATTATCGGCGCCCTTCATGAGCATGGCCCCTCCCGAACTGTCCAAGGTCACCACCCGCCGCGTGTGGTGCGACGGTGCAACCGACATCCGCAGCGGCAAGAATTACAAGCCAGCCGCGCTGGGCCATCCCAAGGTTTGGCTCGAGATCGATGCCTTCCACGGCTATGTCGATTGCGGCTATTGCGACCGGCGCTTCGTCCTCGAAGGCGGCCCGGCGGACGGTGCGAACCAGGCCGACCTGCCCGATATCTCCGAAGGATCGGGCGTGCCCGGCCCGTTCGAGATCCCGCCTGCCAAGTGATGGCGTGACGAAGGGCCAAACCCTTCCTACATAGGGCGCATGACGCAGACGCCCGATCCGCTCGCCCTGGTTTATGGAAACAAGCTTTCGCCCGATGAGGCGCAGCGGCTGACGCGCCAGCTGCTTGCCCCATGCGACGATGGCGAGCTTTATCTCCAGTTCATCGCCAGCGAGGCGTTCGGCTTCGATGACGGGCGCTTGAAGACCGCAGATTACAGCCGCGATTCGGGCTTCGGACTGCGCGGCGTATCGGGTGAGACAACCGGTTTCGCACATGCAAACGAGATCAGCGCGGCCGCCATCGCGCGCGCCGGCGAAACGCTGCAATTGCTCGACGCCACCACAAACCCGCTCGCCGCCCCGCCCGAGCGGACCAACCGCCATCTCTATACCGATGCCTGCCCGCTCGATCTGGTGCCCTTTGCCGAAAAGGTCGCTCTGCTCGAGAAGATCGATGCCGTGGCCCGCGCGAAAGACCCGCGCGTGGCGCAGGTTTCCGCCAGCCTGCTGGCGAACTGGAGCGTGGTCGAGATCGTGCGGCCCGACGGCTATACCGCGCGCGATATCCGCCCGCTGGTCCGGCTCAATGTCAGCGTGGTCGCCGAACAGAACGGGCGACGCGAAACCGGCAGTTTCGGCATGGGCGGACGCTATCTCTACGACCGGCTGTTCGACGAAGGCGCGTGGATGCGCGCGATCGACGAGGCTGTGCGGCAGGCACTGGTCAACCTCGACAGCGTGCCTGCGCCGGCGGGCGAACAGACAGTGCTGCTCGGCCCCGGATGGCCTGGCGTGCTGCTGCATGAAGCGGTTGGCCACGGGCTCGAAGGCGATTTCAATCGCAAGGGCACCAGCGCATTTTCCGGCCGTACTGGCGAGCGCGTGGCTGCTTCCGGTGTGACTGTAGTGGACGATGGCAGCATTGTGGACCGGCGCGGTTCGCTCTCCATCGATGATGAAGGCACGCCCACGCGCGAAACGGTGCTGATCGAGGACGGCATCCTCAAGGGCTATATGCAGGACCGGCTCAACGCGCGGCTGATGGGGGTCGAGCCGACCGGCAACGGCCGCCGCGAAAGCTACCAGCATGCGCCCATGCCGCGCATGACCAACACCTTCATGCGCAGCGGCGAGGATGATCCCGCCGAGTTGCTCAGCCGCGTTGAGGACGGCATTTACGCCACCAGCTTCGGCGGCGGGCAGGTCGACATCACCAGCGGCAAATTCGTCTTCGCCTGCACCGAGGCCTACAAGGTCGAGAAGGGCAAGATCATCGCGCCGATCAAGGGCGCAACGCTGATCGGCGACGGCCCCAGCGTGCTGACCCGCGTCAAGGGCATCGGCAACGACATGGCGCTGGATGAAGGCGTGGGCGTTTGCGGCAAGGGCGGGCAAAGCGTCCCTGCGGGCGTGGGCCAGCCGACATTGCTGATCGAAGGCATTACCGTGGGCGGAACAGGCTGACGCACTCGCGACACCGCTCAGCGTGCATTCAGCAAGAATCGGGTATAGGCTCGTTCATCAGGAGACTCGTCATGTTCAAACGCATTGCCCTGGCTTCCGCCGCTCTGACGCTGCTTGCCGCCCCCGCACTCGAAGCGCAGGATGCGCAGCAGACAAAGGGCGAGGCACAGCTCGCCAAACTGCTTGAAGGCCGCGTTGCCGGCGAACCCAAGAGCTGCATCAACACGATCGGATCGCGCGGGCTGACGGTGATCGACAAGACCGCGCTTGTCTACAAAAGCGGCAAGACGATTTGGGTCAACTACACCGCGCACCCTGAAACCATCGACGACAACGATCTTCTGGTGATCCGTAAATTTGGCGGCTCACAACTGTGCAAGCTCGACAATGTCACCACTTACGATCGGATGGGGATGTTCATGACGGGCGTGGTTTTCCTCGACGATTTCGTCCCTTACACCAAGGTTGACGCCAGCTGATCGTTCTTCCGAGCTGACGGTTCGAAGGGCCGCGCGGATTGCTCTGCGCGGCCCTTTCCATATTGCGAATTCAGCTCAATCCTGCAGTTGGCCGCGGATTGCCCCATTGGGAAATTCGGTGGTGTGGACATTGACATAGAAGGCTTGCGGATTGCCTTCGATGCGGTTCTGCACCCACTCCGGATCGTCGGTGCAGCCCTTCCAGCCGCCTTCATCGGCCCGCTTCAGCGTAAACACCGGCGGCCCATTTGTGCCGGCCGCGCCAAGGTGGACATGTGCTGCGGTAATGGTTCCGAGCCCGCGCAATTCGTTGATGTCCCAGCATACCTGGTCGAATTCGTCGGTGATCGAGATTTCCGCGCGACCATAGCCGTCCGTGTCGCCGCCGCCGACCACATTCGCGCCCGTTAGCGTGGCATTGTAGGTCTGCCCGACCGCTTCGCCGACACCTTCTTCCAGCGTCGCGCAAGCCGACAGGGCCAATCCACCAGCCATCGTCGCAAGCGCCATCATGCGTACCCTATTCATCGCACCTCTCCTTCGTGCCCCAGCCGCCAGCAATTACAACGCATTAGCGTCGACAAGTTTCCGCCGTCTTGGCCAAAGGTAGCGATTGCTCCGGCATCCGATCCGCGCGAACATGCGCATAGGGGAGGAGCCTCATGCCCGAAACCAGACGTGCAATGCTGCCGCGCGCCGCCACCTTCATGCGCTTCTTGCGTCAGCAACGTGCCGCGCTGCCGGCGCTTGCGTCGAGCCTGCACCCGCCAGATCCGGAAGCGCCGCTTACTCTGACGGGGGCCGAGCGCGGATGGACCGGCAGTGGTCATCGCGTCGCAAAGGGAGACCTCTTCCGTGTAACGGCCAGCGGTCACCAATGGCTCGCCAGACCGCTCGGGCTAGCCATCGAACCACGCAGCACAATTTACATGCGCATTGGCGGACGCGAGGTCCGCAAGCTTATCGCCAACGATGCCGTGTACACCGCCTGGGGTAATGGCGAAGTCGAATTCCTGACCAAGGCACTGGCTGAATTTGCCGACGCGGACGGCAATCTGCACCCGGGCAAGCGGGCAGCACAGGGCCCGGGTCTGGGCATCCGCATAGCCGCCACCGACAAGCCGCAAACCGATCCCGGAACGCCGGAAGGTTGGCAACATTTATGGCGCATTGGCGACGGCACGATCTACACCGGCGCTACCGACGACATTGCGGTGGCGACCCATGGCGATGTTGGCATTCTCCAGCGCGAGATCGATATTCCGTTGACTGAAAGCACCGTACTTAACTGGGAATGGCTGGTCGAGCAGCTGCCTTCCTCACTGCCGGAAGACCTCGCTTTCACACATGACTACCTGAGCATTGCAGTCGAATTCGAGAACGGCCGCGACCTCACTTATATGTGGAGCGCGGGCTTGCCGCATGATCATGTGTTTCGCTGCCCGCTCGGCTGGTGGTGCGACCGGGAAACACATTGGGTTCTGCGCAGTGGCGCCGCAGGCCTGGGTCAATGGCATAGCGAAAGCCGCTCCATCGCTGCCGATTACCGCGCTGCGCTGGACGAGCCACTGCCCGATCGTGTGGTCCGTGTCTGGCTGATTGCCAACAGCGTGTTCCAACGCGGGTTCGGGAAAGCCCGGTTTCGGAATATTCGAGTGCGGTAATGCGCAATGACCGCGTAGCTGCGCCGCCACGCTTATCATTCCTTAAGGCCTAGAGATCCATCTTCTGCACCACTTCGCGAGCGATCATCTCTGCGGCTGGCAGCGACATGTGATGCGAATCGAAGTAGTACACCGTTCCGTCTCGAGCGGCGTAGCAGTTGCCGGAATCACACAGGCGATCGGCGGGATCGACGACAATCACGTCTTTCGGAAGGGCTGCGACAAGTTGCTTCGCCGGCGCATAAACGCGATCCCATTGCGCCCTTGGCCGGTTGACCACAGCGCCGTTCGCGAAGTTCCAGCTGGCCTGCAACAGCTCGGCGACCGGTGCAACTGCTCTAGGTGCCTGAAGTACGAGGATGACTACTTTCCCCTCCGCCTGTAATCGCTGGATCATCCTAATCAGGCTAAGTCGATAGGATTGATTAGCCAGATATTTGTCGTTCATGTAGCTGAGTACGACATAGCGTATCCGCTCATCGGCAATGACGTCACGAACGACCTTTTCATGCCACCGACCGCAAACAGTAATGCGCTCGGACAGCAGATCGAAATTGTGCCTGCAGCCGCTGATCGAATGTTGGACAATTCCCAGCCCACGATCACGCAACCCTTCTGCAACGGCATAAGCCAGCTCCGTTGCATGACTGTTCCCGATGACTGCTACCGGCGCATCTGAATGGAAGTATTTGCAAGGCGGCCTTGAAAGTGCCTCTTCAGCTTGCGGAAAATGGCAATCAGCACGTTTCGGGCTGATTGCAATGGTTGCTAATGTTCTGCGCTCCTCCTCGTTGAACCGTAGTCTTTCAAACCCGTTGGTCGCCGCGCCAGCAACACCGAACGCAACCGGCAGTAAAATCATCAAACCGGCCGAAATGAAAATTGTCCTGCGCGACATTCGGCGTCGATCACGAAATGGTGCCTCGATATAGCGCCAGCTGAAATAGGCCAGGACGAGCGCCAGCGTGGACAATCCTGTCATCGCGAGTTTGGACGGCTCATCAACAGTGCGCATTCTGGCAAATGCAAACAGTGGCTGATGCCACAGATAGGCCGAGTAGCTGATCAAGCCGATTGCGACAAAGGGCGCGCTGGCCAGCAGACGTCCTACCCTGGTTTCATTCTGGGCGTAGATAATGACACCGACCGTGCCGATGACCGGGACAAGCGCGTAAATTCCCGGGAAAGGCGTCGTCTTGTCGAACATTATTACCGCAATCGCCACCATCACAATGCTTGCAAATGCGAGATATTCATTAGGCGGTATTTTGCGCGACCTGACCAGCAGCGCGGTCAAACCGCCAGCCATCAGTTCCCATATCCTCGACTGTGTTCCGTAAAAATTGATCGCCGGGAATGACCGTGCTGCCGCCTCGCTGACAGCCAGGCTGGCGATCGCAACGAACTTGAGCAAAACGAATACATTGCGCACACCAAGGCGCCAGATAAAGAACAGAGCAATGGGAAATGCTACGTAATACTGCTCTTCGACCGCCAGACTCCAAGTGTGCAGAAGCGGTAAAGTTTCTGCATCGGGCGCGAAGTAGTCAATTTGCAATAAATAGTAAAAATTAGAAACAAACAGACTAGTTGCAACCATACTTGCGGAATATTCGTCCATTTGTTGCGGGAGCAGCCAATTCCAGGCTGCAATTGAAGATGCAAGCAATACTAGAAATAATGCCGGAAGTATTCGCCTCGCTCTTCTCTCGTAGAAATCAACGATGCTGAATCGGCCAGCTTCGATATCTTGCACGATTATCGACGTGATCAAGAATCCGCTGATGACGAAAAAGACATCAACGCCAACAAAGCCGCCACTCGCGAATCCGAAACCTGCGTGAAATAGAATGACTGGAACGACCGCAATCGCACGCAATCCATCTATTTCCGGCCGATACTGCATTCACCCCCCAGCATTACACCGGTCGCAGGCTTTAACACATCCGATATGAAGAGGAACAGCTGCTACAAGTTTCTAATTATTCCCATTCGATCGTGCCCGGCGGCTTCGACGTATAGTCGTATACCACACGGTTGATGCCCTGAACTTCATTGATGATGCGCGTTGCACAGCCGCTGAGGAAAGCGGCGTCGAAGGGGTAGATGTCGGCGGTCATGCCGTCGGTGCTGGTAACGGCGCGAAGGGCGCAGACGCTGTCATAGGTGCGCCCGTCGCCCATCACGCCCACGGTCTTGACCGGCAGCAGAACGGCAAAGGCCTGCCAGATCGCATCATAGAGGCCGGCGCTCCGGATTTCCTCAAGGTAGATCGCGTCGGCCTTGCGCAGAATGTCGCAACGTTCCTTGGTCACTTCGCCGGGGATGCGGATGGCCAGGCCGGGGCCGGGGAAGGGGTGGCGACCCACAAAGATTTCCGGCAGGCCCAGCTCGCGGCCCAGCGCGCGCACTTCGTCCTTGAACAGTTCGCGCAGGGGTTCGACCAGCTTCATGTTCATGCGTTCGGGCAGGCCGCCGACATTGTGGTGGCTCTTGATCGTCACGCTGGGACCGCCGGTGAAGCTGACGCTTTCGATCACGTCGGGATAGAGCGTGCCCTGCGCGAGGAAGTCGGCGCCGCCGATCTTCTTCGCTTCCTCCTCGAACACATTGATGAATTCGGCGCCGATGAACTTGCGCTTTGCTTCAGGGTCGGTGACGCCGGCGAGGCCCGCCATGAAGCGTTCCTCCGCATCTACCACCACCAGCGGGATGTTGTAATGGTCGCGGAACATGGTTTCGACCTGCTCGCGCTCGTCCTTGCGCAGCAGGCCATGGTCGACAAACACACAGGTCAGCTGTTCGCCGATCGCTTCGTGGATCAGGATCG
>CBFGON010000008.1:0-43013 GCA_965650395.1 uncultured Qipengyuania sp.
CATCGCGCGCCGTCGAAATTCAGGCGAACAGAGTGCGGAGCAGCATCAAGCAGACGCGCGGCCAGCGCCAGCGGCGCAGCAAGATCGCCAGCTGCGAAAACGTCTTCTTCTGCGATGCGGATCGTCCCGTCCGGACTGAAGATGGCAGCAGTCATCCGCAGCTTTTCGCCTTCGCGCTGCGTAAATGCTCCAATCGGGCTATGGCAGTTGCCGCCCAGCCCTTCGAGCAGGGCGCGTTCGGCAAGCACTTCTTCGCGGCTCGGAAGGTGATCGATAGGCGCCAGCAGATCACGAATATGCGCATCATCGCTGCGACATTCGATCCCGATTGCCGCCTGTGCTGGCGCAGGCAGCCATTCCAGCGGATCGAGCCTTGTCCCGACATTGTCCTCGCCCAGCCGCGTCAGACCGGCAGCAGCAAGGAAGGTCGCATCCGCTTCGCCAGCTTCCAGCTTCGCCATGCGGGTGGCGACATTGCCGCGAATCCCGACGATTTCGAGATCGGGGCGAAGATGGAGCAATTGAGCCGAACGGCGCGGTGCACTTGTGCCGACCTTTGCGCCTGACGGGATCGCGGAAATCGATTCTGCACCCAGCAACACGTCAGCCTGATCCACGCGCGGCAGGATAGCGCCGATGGCAATCGCATCGGGCCGGAACGTCTCGACATCCTTCATCGAATGCACCGCCGCGTCGATCCGCCCTTCGATCAGCCAGATATCGAGTTCGCGTGTCCACAATGCCTTGCCGCCGATTTCGGCCAGCGGACGGTCCTGAACCTTGTCACCGCTCGCCACCACCGGGACCAGTTCGATTGCCTCTTCGTCCCATCCATGGGCGGCACACAGCCGCGCGCGCGCTTCATGCGCCTGCGCCAGTGCGAGCGGAGAGCGGCGGGTTCCAAGTCGAAGAAGGGGTGTGGCGGGCATCGCGTCGGCTTGCCCTAGCGAGCAAGACCGCTAAGGGGAAGCGGACAATGACACTGGTTCTCGGCATAGAAAGCTCTTGCGACGAAACCGCCGCCGCGCTGGTGGACGGCGAAAGGCGCATTGTGGCGCAGCGGATCGCCTCGCAGGACGAAGAGCACGCACCTTTCGGTGGCGTGGTGCCGGAGATTGCCGCGCGTGCTCATGCAGAACGGCTTGCTCCGATGATCGAAGGCGTGCTTGTCGATGCTGGCGTAACGCTGGCCGATTGCGATGCGATTGCTGCCACTGCCGGGCCGGGACTGATCGGCGGCGTGATGGTCGGGCTGGTGAGTGCGAAGGCGCTGGCCATGGCAAGTGACAAGCCACTGATCGCGATCAACCATCTGGAAGGCCATGCACTCAGCCCTCGCCTTGCGGATGCCGGGCTGGAATTTCCCTATGCGCTGCTGCTTGTCTCGGGCGGACATTGCCAGATCCTGCGCGTTGATGGCGTAGGGCAGTACCGCCGCTTCGCCACGACGATTGACGATGCGCTGGGCGAGGCGTTCGACAAGACTGCCAAGATCCTCGGCCTCGGCTTTCCTGGCGGTCCGGCGGTGGAACGGATCGCGCGCGACGGAAATTCCGATGCAGTTCCCCTGCCCCGCCCGATGGTCGGTAGCGGCGAACCGCATTTCTCCTTTGCAGGGCTCAAGAGCGCGGTTTTGCGCGCGCATGAGAGCGGCAAATACAGCGCCGCCGATCTGGCTGCGAGCTTCCAGAAGGCCGCAGTCGATTGCGTGATCGACCGGCTCGACATAGCTCTGGCTGCGATGGGTTCTGTACCGACTTTGGTGGTTGCAGGCGGCGTCGCTGCCAATGCCACGGTGCGCGGCGCGCTCGAGGGATTGGCGGAAGACAGGTCGATGCGTTTCTCTGCGCCGCCACCACAGCTTTGCACGGATAATGCCGCCATGATCGCCTGGGCGGGTTTGGAGCGCTTGCAGATGAATGGCTTTACGCCCGATCCGCCGGAGATTTCCGCCCGGCCACGCTGGCCACTTGACCCTGAGGCAGAACCGGTACGCGGCGCGGGGGTGAAGGCATGACGAAAATCGGCGTCCTTGGCGCTGGTGCATGGGGCACAGCGCTCGCGCAGATGCTGGCGAGCGATGGGCGCGACGTGCTGATCTGGGCGCGCGAGGCTGAGCTGGTCGAAGAGATCAACACCGCGCACACCAATTCACTGTTCCTTCCCAGTGCACAGCTTTCACCCGGAATCCGCGCGAGCAGCGATCTTGGTGAAATGGCGGCGCTGGACGCTTTGCTGGTCGTCACTCCCGCGCAGCACATGGGCAGTGTGCTGGGCGCCATGCCCGCGCATCCGCGTGATCTGATCCTGTGTTCGAAAGGGATCGAGGCCGGCACCGGGCGGTTGATGAACCACACGGCGCGCGATTCTGCGCCCGGCAGCGCCATTGCCGTGCTGTCCGGCCCGACCTTTGCGCATGAAGTGGCCGCTGGCCTGCCGACCGCTGTGACGCTCGCTTGCGGTGATGGCGAAGATCAGTGGAACCGGATTGCACCACTGGTCGCCCGGCCGACCTTCCGTCCGTACTACTCGGACGATGTCGTTGGCGCTGAAATCGGCGGGGCGGTAAAGAACGTCCTCGCCATCGCCTGCGGTGTGGTGGACGGGCTTGGCCTCGGCCAGAACGCCCGCGCGGCACTGATCGCGCGCGGCTATGCGGAAATGCTGCGCTTTGGCGAAGCATTGGGCGCGCGGGCCGAGACACTGGCTGGCCTGTGCGGTCTGGGCGATCTTGTGCTGACCTGCTCATCTACTTCCAGTCGCAATTTCTCGCTCGGCAAGGCGCTGGGCGAAGGGCGCAAGGCAGAAGAACTGATGGCCGACCGGCGTACCGTGGCAGAGGGCGCATATACCGCGCCGGTACTGGTCGAGCTGGCCGCACGCCACGGCGTCGACATGCCGATTGTAATCGCGGTCGATGCATTGCTCAGGGGTGATGACCCGGGCAAGGTCGTCAGCGGCATTCTCGCCCGCCCGTTGCGGGCCGAACAGGGACCCGCTGCTTGACCGCGACTGCAAACGAAGACGATCTCTCCGCCCTCGCCAAGGGCGGCAGGCAGAACTTCATCGGCTTCCTGCTGCGCCTGGTTGCGCGGCTGCCGTTCCTGTTCATTGCGGGACGCCTTTATGGCCCCGAGGCATTGGGCCGATTCGCATCGGCGCTGGTGGTGGTCGAACTCGTCGCGCTGATGTGCTCGATGGGCGAGAAGCGCGGCCTCGCGCAGCGACTGACCGAAGGCGAAGATCACCATCCCGCCAATCTGGTGTATGACGGCATGTTGCTGGCTTTGATCTTTGCCAGCATTGCCGCAGCGTTCTTCTGGTTTGTCCCTGCCCCGATGTTTCCCTCGGGCGAATATACAGAACTCGACCGGCTGATCGTCTTCGCCATTCCTGCCTATGCGCTGACTGAAATCGTGCTGGCGGCGCAGGCCTATCGCTATGACATTGCCACCACCGTCCGCGCGCGCGCAGTGGTGGAGCCGTGGACGATCTCGATCATGGCGGGCGTGTTTTATTTCATTCCCGGTGTTTCCAAATCGGGTCTGTCGATGGCCTATCTGGCTTCGATCTATGCCGGGCTGGCGGTCGGACTGTGGTCGTTCTTCAAGAGCTATGGCCGCCCCGTGGGCTGGCGACCCGAGCTTGGCTATATGCGCCGCCTGACGGTGCGCGCACTGCCGCTGGCGACTGCCGATGCGATCGAATGGGGCACGCGGCGGCTGGATATCTTCATTCTCGGCCTGTTTGCCGCGCCGGCAGCGGTCGGCGTCTATTATATCGCCCAGCAGGTCGCGAGCCTGCCGCAGAAGCTGAAAACCAGTTTCGAGCCGATCCTTGGCCCCGTCATCACCAAGAACCTCAAGACGAAGAATTACGAAGCGATTGCCAGGCAGGTCTGCCAGGTCGGCTTCTGGATTCTCGCCATGCAGGCGGGCATTGCGCTGGCGCTGGGTGTGCCGGGCGAAGCGGTGATGGGGCTTGTCGGGCCAGAGTTCGTTGGCGGCACCGGCGCTCTGGCGTTCCTGCTGGCAGCCGAAGTGGTGGCCGCCACTGCAGTCGTGTCGGAAGCCGTGCTTATCTATGTCGCGCGGGTCCGCAATCTGTGGATCTCGCTCGGCACGATTGCCTTGCAGGCTGCGCTGACCATTGGCCTGATCATGCTGGTCGAACGGTTCGGTTATGGCGAGCCGTTCAAGGCCGCTGCCGCTGCCATTGCGCTGATGATCGCGCTGGGCGTTGCAAGCCTCGTCAAGGCGCTGCTGCTGACGCGCATCCTCGGCTATTCGGTCAATAACTGGCGCTGGGCACTGGTCTACGCCGCGGCTCCCGCCGTGCTGGTCGGTTGGCTGGCGACCAAGCTGCCCGAATGGGCCGAGCTGGCCTTCGGCATCCCTGCGATCCTGCTGACCTATGGCTATGTCATCTGGCGGCGTGGCTTCGGGCCGGAAGATCGCGTGCTGTTCAGCCGCAATCTCGGCAAGTCGGAGCCCGCAGCATGATGGTTCGTCCCTCTGTCGCAATCCTGCTTGGCGCCGGGCTGGTGGCATTGATCGGCTATGCCGGAGGCAGCGTCAGTGGCGAAATCATGGCCGAGCGCCTCGCATCGGAAAGCGAGGCGGCTCTGGCAGAAGCCGCCACGCCAGAGGTCCATGCCGAATTCACCAATCGATTTGGCGCGCCGACCCGCCACCCGCTGCTTTCGGGCGGCGAAAAGCTGGACGAAGCCAGCCGGGCGCGGGCTGCGCGCACCGTGGCGGATATACCCGGAGTGGGCGGGATCAGCTGGATCGATGGCACCATCAACGCCAAGGCAAGTGGCGAAGTGTTCGAGCCGCTGCACTGTCAGGAAGATGTCGAAGGGCTGCTCAACACCCGCTCGATCCGGTTCGAGGAGGCGAGTGCCGCGCTCCATCCCGCCAGCAACATATTGATCGACGAGGTTGCAGCGGCGTTGCGGCCATGCCTCGGCTCGATCATTGCGATCACTGGCCACACCGACAGCGCCGGCACCGAACCGGGCAATCTCGTGCTCAGCCTCGACCGTGCGCGCGCCGTGCGCGAAGCTCTGGTTGCCCGCGGCATTCCGCGCGACGGATTGCGCGCCGACGGTGTCGGATCGAGCGAACCGGTCGAGGGTCTGGCTCCCGAAGACCCGGCCAACCGCCGCATCGAATTCTCGGTCATTCGTAAGGAACCGCTGAAGCCAACGCCCGTCGATACTCCGGGGCCACGCTGATATGCCGATCACACTCGAAGTCATCGCCCTGATGCTCGCCGCCTATGCGGTGGGCATTGTCATAGGCTGGTTCGCATGGGGCCGCGCCCCGCGTGAACGTGAAGATGGGGAATAGCCATGAACCAATTGCTTGCCGAAAACTGGATCCTGCTGGCGATCGCACTGGTCATCGGACTGGTCATTGCCTGGTATCTGTTCCGCTCTACCCGCAAGACCCGCGTGACCGGCACCAGCCGCGATGTGCTGGACGACGGGGCTGATCGCGCCGAGCGCAACAAGGCGCTGATCGACAGCGCGCCCGCTGCAACGCGCGCTGCTGTACCGCACGAGCCGGTCGTGGCCCCCGATGCTCCCGGCGCAATCGGGGCGGCTATTGCGGCCGCCGTAGATACCGGACTGGCAAACCCTGCCCCGGACGCGCCAGCCGCTTCCAGCGACGATCTCACCCGGATCAAGGGCGTTGGCCCCAAACTGGCCGCCCTGCTTGCCGATCTTGGCGTGACCAGCTTCGCGCAGGTTGCGGCATGGACCGATGCAGAAATCGACCGCGTAGACGCCCAGCTCGGCCGGTTCGAAGGGCGTATCCGGCGTGACGACTGGGTCGGGCAAGCCGCGCTTCTCGCCAGCGGAGACACAGTGGCATTTGCCAGCAAATACGGCGCAGGAGCCTGATCCCGGAACCTTCCGCTTCGTTCCACATTGAGACTCTTTGGGTCGGTTCGAACAAGGAGATGCCCGATGGGACAAACCGAACCGCTGCGCGTGCTCGTAGCTGAAGACGAACTGATCGTCGGCCATGACCTGTGCCAGACTGTCTCCGAAGCGGGCTTCCTGGTAGAAGGGCCCTTCGACGACCTGTCTTCCGCCATGCTCGCCTATCAGAAGAACAAGCCCGATATTGCGATCCTCGACGTGCAGCTGTGTGACGGAATCGTCTATCCGCTGGCCGAACAGATGATCTCCGAAAATGTCGAGGTAATCTTTCATTCGGGGTATCTGACGCCCAGCGAACTCGCCGAACGTTTCCCGCGCGCCCGCGCCATGCCCAAGCCATGCCCGCCTGCCGAGGTGATCCATACGGTTCAGCAGGCTGCTACGCATAGCTGAGTTTGCATTTCCGGCACCCGAATCCGGCAATCCGTGATAATTCTGGCGCGATGTCCAAGTTGCGCACCTTTATCGAGCTAGACGGAGCGGACCAGCTAGCCACCCTCGAAGCGATGGCGCTGCTTCTTTACGCACGACTGCTGATTGCAAACGTTCCGCCACGCCGATGGCGTTCGCGTTTTGGTGTGGTGTCCGCGAAGCCTGACACTTCGGCACCATCATCCCAAGTGGCTACGATCCGCCGCATGCGGCTCGCAATTGCCCGCGCGCTGCGCAATGTCCCTGGCGCACCCAACTGCCTGCCGCAAGCATTGGCCGGGCGATGGATGTTGCAGCGACGCGGCATCGCTTCCTCGTTATTCCTCGGCACCCAGCGTGACGAGCAGGGCGCAGCCCATTTCCACGCCTGGCTCAAGGCCGGTGATGAGTGGGTCACGGGCCTGTGCGACGAGAACCGATACATCCTGTTCTCCACGCTCGACGCGGAGACAGCCTGACGCCCCCTTGCGCGACGCGGCGGCAAATGCCAGTGGCGCGGACAAGTATCAAAGGAGACCATATGGCCGGCATGGCACCCTTCGCCTGGGAAGATCCGTTCAACCTCGACGACCAGCTTACCGAGGAAGAGCGGATGATCCGCGACGCTGCGCATGGCTTTGCGCAGAGCGAGTTGCAGCCGCGTGTTATCAAGGGCTTCGCGGAGGAACTCGACGCACCCGAGCTGTTCCCGTTGATGGGTCAGGCCGGTCTGCTTGGCGCGACCGTGCCTGAAGAATACGGCGGCGCCGGCGCCAGCTATGTCGCCTATGGCCTGATCGCACGCGAGATCGAGCGGGTGGATTCGGGTTATCGCTCGATGGCCAGCGTTCAGTCGAGCCTCGTGATGTTTCCGATCCATGCCTATGGTTCGGAAGACCAGAAGAAGAAGTATCTCCCCGGTCTCGCCAGTGGCCAGCTGATCGGCTGCTTCGGCCTGACCGAGCCCGATGCCGGTTCCGATCCTGCGGGCATGAAGACCGTCGCCCGCAAGGTCGATGGCGGATATGTCCTGCATGGCTCCAAGACGTGGATCTCCAATTCGCCCTTCGCCGATGTCTTCGTGGTCTGGGCCAAGAGCGAAGCGCACGGCGGCGGCATTCGCGGCTTCGTGCTGGAAAAGGGCATGAAGGGTCTTTCGGCTCCCAAGATCGAAGGCAAGCTGTCATTGCGCGCCAGCACCACCGGCATGATTGTGATGGACGAAGTCGAGGTGGGCGAGGATGCGCTTCTGCCCGACGTACAGGGCCTCAAGGGTCCGTTCGGCTGTCTCAACCGCGCGCGCTATGGCATCAGCTGGGGCGCATTGGGTGCAGCGGAATTCTGCATGCACGCCGCGCGGCAATATGGTCTCGACCGTTTCCAGTTCGGCGTGCCGCTGGCGTCCAAGCAGCTTTACCAGCTCAAGCTGGCTGACATGATGACCGAAATCTCGCTCGGTCTGCAGTCCTCCCTGCGCGTCGGCCGCCTGATGGATGAAGGCAAGTTCGCGCCCGAAATGATTTCCATCGTCAAGCGCAACAATGTCGGCAAGGCGCTCGACATCGCTCGCAAGTCGCGCGACATGCATGGCGGCAACGGCATTTCCGAGGAATATCAGGTGATCCGCCACATGGTGAACCTCGAAACGGTCAACACCTATGAAGGCACGCATGATGTTCATGCGCTAATTCTGGGGCGTGCGATTACGGGAATTGCAGCATTCTGATGGGTGCGAATGCGGCGCTGTCCTACACGTCGACCCTGTGCCAAGATGGGCATATGCCTGGCCGTCTGCCCCAGTTCTGTAGTGTGAATCCCGCAGCTTTCCGGGCGCAGGGTTTTTTGCGTCTGAACAGTGTAACACGTGTAACACTTCTGCAGAACGCCGTGGGGCAATCCAACAAGGGCCGCCACGTAATGGAGATGCTCCGTTGATTCGCCTGCACGGCTATTTCCGCAGTTCCACCAGCTACCGCTTGCGCATTGCGCTCAACCTCAAGGGGCTGGATTTCGAATATGTGGCGGTGAACCTCGTCACCGCCGAACAGAAGAATGCGGACTATACCAGCCACAACCCGTTCGGGTCGGTCCCGCTGCTGCAGGCTGGCGGGCGCGACCGCGCGCAATCGATGGCGCAGCTGGAATGGCTGGATGAAGCCTATCCCGAGCCACCGCTGCTGCCCGGATCGCTTGAAGATCGCTTCACCGCGCGCGAGCTGGCCTATGCCATCGCGACAGAGACGCATGCGGTGAACAATTTGCCGGTGCTGAAGTATCTCACCGCCACCTTCGGCGCGACGCAGGATCAGCTGGGTGAATGGTATCGCCACTGGCTGGTGCGCACGTTCGATCCGATCGAGCGCCGGCTCGAACAGCTTGGCAGTGGCGATTTTCTGTTCGATGCGCCCGGCCTGTTCGAGATCGTGCTGCTGCCGCAAATCTACAATGCGCGGCGCTTCGAACTCGACCTGGCGCCGTACCCCAACATCAGCCGGATCGAGGCCGCGTGCCTCGCCCTGCCCGCTTTCCAGCGGGCGCATCCGGACAATCAGCCAGACAATCCAGAGAGGAACTGACCGCTATGAAACTCGCCACGCTCAAGGACGGAACCCGTGACGGCAGGCTGGTGGTGGTCTCCAAGGACCTCACCCGCTGCTGCGCAGCAGGCTATATCGCGCCGACGCTGCAATATGCGCTGGACAATTGGGAACGGGTCGCGCCGCATCTCGATGCTCTATATCGCGATGTCGAACACCAGACCGTGCCGTGCGAGCGGTTCCACGAACGCGAAGCACATTCCCCGCTGCCGCGCGCCTACCAATGGGCCGATGGTTCGGCCTACATCAATCACGTTGAACTTGTGCGCAAGGCGCGCAATTCGGAAGTGCCTGCCAGCTTCTATGAAGACCCGCTGATGTATCAGGGCGGCAGCGACAGCTTCCTGGCTCCGCGTGACGACATTCCGCTGGGCGACGTTGCCTGGGGCTGCGACATGGAAGGCGAGATCGCCGTCATAACCGACGACGTGCCGATGGGTGTGTCGAAGGATGACGCGGCTGGCCACATCAAGCTGGTCATGCTGGTCAATGACGTATCGCTGCGCGGGCTGATCCCGGGCGAACTGGCCAAGGGTTTCGGCTTCTTCCAGTCAAAGCCCGCCAGCGCCTTCTCGCCCGTCGCTGTCACTCCTGACGAATTGGGCGATGCATGGTCGGGCAATGTCATCCATTTGCCGCTGATGGTCGATTACAATGGCGAGGCATTCGGCCGCGCCAATGCCGGTGTCGATGCCACCTTCAGTCTTGCCGATCTGGTCGCCCATGCCGCCAAGACGCGCAGGCTGGCAGCGGGCACGGTGATCGGTTCCGGCACTGTCTCCAACCAGGGCCCCGACGGCGATCCAGGCAAGCCGGTCAGCGAAGGCGGCCTTGGCTATAGCTGCATCGCCGAAATCCGCATGATCGAGACGATTGCAGATGGCGCGCCCAAGACGCCCTTCATGGTGCCGGGCGACACGGTGCGCGTCGAGATGCGCGACACGGACGGGCATTCGATCTTCGGCGCGATCGAGCAGAAGGTCGTCGAGGCCTAAGCTGGCCGCTTCAAGCCCCCTTGCGGGCAAGCGCATCGGCTTGCTCTCCTCGTGGGTCTCGCGCAGCAATGGCGGCGTGTTCGAAGCGGTGGTGGCACAGGCGAAATTGCTTGCCTCGCTGGGCGCGGAACCGGTGGTGCTGGGACTAAGGGATGCGCATTCGCAGGCAGATGCCTGGCGATTGAGCGAGTTCGAGAAACGCCTGTCGGATCCGGCGGGCCCGGCCATTTTCGCCTATGGGCCTGACCTGTCGGCTTCGCTTCGGGAAGCGCGTCTCGATCTGCTGCACCTTCACGGGATCTGGCAGTATCCGACCCATGCTGCCGCCAGTTGGGCGAAGGCCACCGGCAGGCCGCTGGTCATCAGCCCGCACGGAATGCTCGACTCGTGGATCACCTCGCGCAAAGCATGGAAAAAGCACATCGGGCGCATATTGTGGGAACGGCGGGCCTGGCGGGCAGCGGCGGCATTCCATGCTCTCACAGACGCCGAAGCAGAAGATATTGCGCGCGAAACGCGCGGCGCTGATGTGGCATCGATCCCCAACCCCGCCCCGCCGGTATCGCAGCACGTCGAAAAAGTACGCCCGCCGATGGCGCTCTATATTGGCCGAATACATCCGAAGAAGAACCTGGCGGCGCTGATTGCCGGATGGAATGCGGCCAGCCAGTCGCTTCCTGCCAATGCGACGCTGACGATCGCCGGATGGGGCGATGATGAAGGGATCGAAGCGCTGGAACACGCCATGCGCGATCACGCCGGTTCGAACATCGAGTTCGTCGGCACGGCCTTCGGATCGCAGAAGGCCGCGCTGCTGGATCTCGCGCGTTTTGTTGTGTTGCCTTCGCTGAGCGAAGGCCTGCCGATGGCAGTACTCGAAGCCTGGGCAGCAGGAGTGCCGACCATCATGTCCGAACATTGCCACCTTCCCGAAGGATTTGAATCGGACGCGGCACTTGCGTGCGGGACATTGCCGGAAGAAATAGCCGTTGCCCTGACGAAGGGCTTTGCCCTGTCCGAGGCAGAATGGCTTGATATGTCGGCAGCGTCGCTTGCGCTGGCTGGCGGGCAGTTTTCTCCCGCCACAATCGGGTCAAGCTGGGCGCGCCTCTACAATCATTTGCTGGCTTAGCGACCGACAGACTCGAGTCTGATATCGTCAACCCGCACAACGCCACTACCCGGTCGCACCCAAATGCCGAGCACCGGATCGGGGCAGGCTTTCACCTTCATGAGTTGGCCCCGACCCAAAGCGCTCCCTGCCTGGGCAGGCCTTGCAGGTTGCCCGCAGTCGAGCGAGGCCACGACACGCTCGGCGCCCGGACCGGATACGCTTGCAAAAATGCGGAACTCGCCAGCTTCCACCGCCACCGGTTGTGACAGCACCAGCCGCGTAACAGCCGCGCGATTGTCGATCTCGACCGCCCGATCATTTATGCCGACTGCGGATACACGCACGTCACCGCTACGGTGACGCCGCCACCCGAATGGCTTGTCTTCGCCGATTGCTTCAAATCCCGGGTCCGCAAGTAGCTGCGACAAAGCCCGCTGTGGACATTGCGCAGCAATCAGTCGCTGGGCGTCACTGCGGTAATTGCGCTTTGTGAGTTCGCGCATCATCGGCTCGATGCGGGTGCACCCTAACTCGACCTTACCACCCGCCTCGGCAAGAAAGCGCGCACGAGCGAGGAGCACATTGTCGCTCTTCCCATGGGCTGAAAGATAGGTCGAAGCCCACAAGGGATCATGCGAGAGCCAGCGCACCAGTTCCAGCCTCCCGCGATTATCGGCTTCGAGCGACGAGAAAAAATAATCGATCGAGGTCATTTCCGGATGGGCACGCAGCAAGATGTCGAGCCTGCGCGCTGCTTCCGCAAAATCGCCACTCTGCAGCGCACGGTCGAAGAAATAGGCTTCCGCCAGCGGCTCGCGCATTCCCAGCGAATCGGCAGCCGCAAAGGCAGTATAGGCCGCCGAAGGCTCACCCTGCATCGCCAAAGCTGCGGCAAGGAATCCGGGGCCACGCGCGTCAAGAGGATCGCTATCGATCGCTTCGCGTGCAAGCCCGGCAGCGCCTGCGGCGTTTCCAGCTGCCAGCTGCATCACTGACAAAACACGTGCGGCGTCCGCGCGAAACATCTGCGGAACCAACCTTACGGCGCTGGGCTGATGCTCGCTATACCTGTCAATGCCAGAGAAAAATGCCAGCAGGCCGAACCCCACAGCGCCCAGTGTGGCGAGCCAGGGGGCCCGCTTGCTCATCATGTGCGCTGCTCACTCCGTTCTTCGGAATAGGCGTAATAATCATAACCGTAATAGGCTGAATAGCGGTTGCCCGACTTCGCAGGATCGAACTTGGCCAGAACCGCACCAAGGATCGTCGGCTCCATGGAACGCAGCCGGCGGAGTGCCGCCTTGAGCGAACCGCTGCGGCCGCGTTCAGCCTCGACCACGAACACTGTCCCATCGCCAATTGCCGCGAGCATTGGAGCATCGGCAAGGCCAAGGATCGGCGGGCTATCGACGATAACCACTCCATACCGTTGCGCAAAAGCTTCCAACAGTTGCGCCATGCGGGGAGAAGAGAGCAATTCGGACGGACTAGGCGGCAGCGGACCCGCAGGGAGCAGATCGAATCTGGCATCTCCAACCTCTATGCTCACCCCCAAATCTGCCGGGTCGCCCTGCGACACAAGCAAATCGGTCAGCCCCTTCTCGGTCTTGATGCCAGCCAACCGGTGCAGTGCCGGACGGCGTAAATCGGCGTCGATCAGTAGTGGTGCTATGCCGATGCGGGCAAAGCCTGCCGCCATTGCAAAGCTGGTCGTGCTCTTGCCTTCGGCAGCCTGCGCGCTGGTCACCACAATGATTTTCGGGAGACCCTTCGGCGTGGAATATAGCAAGGCCCCGCGCATCGAGTTGTATGCTTCGGCAATTGCCGATTTCGGTTCAGCCAGGTCCTCGAGCGGTGCATCACGTTCCGAACGGGGGACCACCCCAAGCAGGGAGAGGCCCAGCTTCGATTCCACATCTTCCGGCGTATGGATCACGTCGTCGAGTTGGTCGCGCAGGAACACAGCCGCTACCGTCATTGCCATTCCCAGCAACAGCCCGATAGCGAGGTTTCGGGGAAGGCTGGGCGATGATGGAGATGACGGCACCTGGGCACGGTCGATAATCGCAATATTGCTCGATGCGATGCCAGCGGACGCGTTAAGTTCGCGATGGCGCTGCAGCAGCCCTTCATAGATCGAACGCGCGGTATCGGCTTCGCGTGCCAGCACGTTGTAGCGCACCGATTGGTCCTGTTCGGCCAGCGTCGCACCGCGCGCCTGCTGTACCTGGCTGTCCAGACGCGCTTCGGCATTGGTGGCAGCAAGATAATCGGCCCGGATCGATTGGCGCACTTCGCTTGCTGTCCGCGCCAGCTGGGAACTGACCCCGGACAGGTCGGCTTCGAGCCGCGCAATCGCTGGATGGTTGGGGAGATAGCGTTCGCGCGCCGATTGAAGCTCGCTCTCCAGCTGGGCACGGCGCGTCATCAGAGCCTGAACCGTCGGGTGATTGAGAACTGGCTGCGAAGACAGCAAGGGTGTGCTGCGGATCGCATCCCATCGCGCCTGTGCGGCAATTCGTTCCTCGCGCGCGCGGATCGCTGCCTGATTATATTGCAGAAGAGTTGACGACGTGACGCTGCCTGCCTGGATCTCCTGTCCTGATGGCGCAACCGCATCACGTGTCCGGATCATGCCGAACTGTCTGGCATAGTCGTTGAGCGCGTCTTCTGATTCCTCAAGCGATGTGCGTGCCTCATCCAGTTGTTCGGCCACGAAATTGCGTGCGTAGGAAGAACTGTCGAACCGGCGCTGAAGGTTTTGCTGAATGAACTCTTCAGCAAAGGCATTGGCGATACGCGCAGACATTTCAGGATCGGTGCTGGTGAAGCCGATCAAGGCAATGCGGGTGGATCGACGCAATTCGATCTGGGTATTACCCTGCAACAACGCGATTGCGAGAGCTCGTTTGTCAGACTCGCTTCCGGCTGCGTTCCCCGGAACAACCTCCATCGAAGAAAAGAACCGCTCGTCATTGGCCAGGTCGAGCGCATCAGCGACACGTTCGGCCAGAGCATGGCTGCGCAGGACATCCAACTGGGTATTGAGAAACCGCTCCGTGTCCCAATCCGATTGTTGCGCCATGCTGGTGTCGAAGTCGGCACCCAGTACTTCGTCGCTTTGGTCGTTGATCTGCACCGAAGCGCCGGCCGAATAGCGCGGGGTATCGAGCATGGTAACAATCAGCGCCAAAGCTACGGCACCGACAACTATCGCCAAAGCCATCCACATGTAGCGGCGCAGAGCGGCCAGCGAACTTCGAATGCTCGCACTGATCGCGCTCTCAGCACTGGCGGCATAAGCTGCCGCATAACGGTCACGTGCAGTGGGCGAGGGCAAAGGTAGCTGTTCGGTCACTAGTAGGGCCTGAAGACGCCAAAGACGGGAATGGCCCGGATCAAGTCCTGGTAGGCAGCGCGCGTGCTCGACTGACCGACCACGACCACATCACCAGGCAATAGCGCCACATCTGGAGTGCGTCCGCCACGTATGTCGCGCAGGTCGAAACGCCCGGCGGTATGTTGCCCGCCTGCGGTGCGGAAAATCATCACCTCGTCAAGTTTGGCGGTTTCAGTCGGACTTTGCGCCATGGCCAATGCGGACAACAACGTTTGACCTTCCGCGAAAGGAAATACGCCCGGCTGCTTCACCTCGCCTTCGACGGCAATGGTCTGCGTGCGTCCTTGCAGCACCAGCACAGACACGCGCGGATCACGCAGATAGTCGGCGGCATAAGCTGCTTCGATCGAGCGCGCGAGTTCGGTCGCAGTCTGCCCCGCGGCGCGAATGTCCCCGATCAGCGGCAGGCTGACTACCCCCGCGTTGTCGAGCAGGATTTCCTCGACGGTCAATTCGGGTTCTTCGTAAACCCGCACCGTTATCTTGTCGCCCGGCAGGAGCGCATAACGCTCGGGCAAGGACTGCGCCGGGTCGACTGCCACTGCGTCATAGCCAGCTTGCCCGGACGGGACGATCGGATCCAGTGGCCGCTGACAGGCCGCCAGCAGCGCCAACCCGCCGAGCGGTAGGAGCCGCAGTATTTGCAAATCGCGGCCGAAGCGCTTCATCCAACCCATTCCCGTCATTCGCGACCCTCGCTTCGCGTCCGCGCTGGAGCCAGCATCCCGGCTGCAACACCCGCAAGGCAGGCAACGGCCATATTTCTCAACGGATAATCGACGACGGAATGCAAGGCAATGACGGCCAGTGACCCAAGAGCAAAGAACTGCACAGAGTAATCACTTTGCCTGTGTCGCCATGATCGCTGGGCAAGCCTGATCAACACGGTTGCACCAAAAGCGAGCGCCAGCGGAGCAATAACACCGGCTTCAAGCAGGAATTCTAGATAGTCATTATGCGCCCGGTTGGGAAAACCGGCATCGAGATATTCAATGCTTTCATAGGGCATGAAGGCATTCGGAAAACCGCCGATCCCGCTGCCCGCAAATCCGTAGTTGCCGATGGCAGTCCAGCTGTCGATCCACAAGGGAATGCGGGCATCGCCGGTCGCGTCGAACCTTTGTGCGACACCTGCCAGGCGGACGTTTCCAGCCAAGATCAGCGGGAGTGTCAGCAGGAAGACGAGCACCGTGGCCACTCCGCCCATTAACACTCGTCCCCGCAAAGCGAGGCCTGCAGGCTTGAGCATTGCCCATTGGAAAGCCAGCACCACAAGCACAAGCGCAGTTCCAGCGCGAGAACCGGTGAGGATGAGCGCGACCAGAAGCAGGCCCTGCACCGCAACCAGCATCGGCGTTCGCCGGCGAACTATTTCCGGCGGCATTGTCCTGGCCGCAAACCAGGCACTGAGCGCCAGCGATCCGATCAGCAGAACATCGGCCGCGGCATTGCGATTTGCGTGAAACGCGGTCAACCAGCCCCGGTGGCTCTTCTCGTAGAGCTGGAATGAACCAGGACCTCCGGCAAGCTGTAGTGCACCCAGCAGAGTCCCAGCAACGGCAACCAATGCTACAACCAGAAGCAGGAAATGTCGGTCGCGCGATGGAAGAACGGCGGCGGCCCACATGGCGCCCACCGCCGGGATCAGGGCAAGAAGTCCTGCCAATGTGAGAGGCGTGCTGATCGTCAACGGACGCCAGCTATCCTCCTGCCCAATCAGCGCTAAAGTGGCGATCTCCTGCTGGCGACCAGGGAGATTGTGCCAGATTGCAGGCGGGAGGGGGAAAAGCTGAACGGCCGGAATGGCAATCAGGACGAGGCCGAACCATAACAAGGGACGCGAAAGAGCGCGTGGTTCGGTCTCGCCTCGCGGTGCCCACCACACCCACGCAAGGACAGAGCCTGCAAAGGCCATCTGCACCAGGATTTCTGCCCTCGGGCTGGGTGATCCGCCGCCTCCGAACACCATCGCCCATGCGATGAAGCCAGCTACGATCACCCCATAGCGAGAAACAGCGTAGAAACTTGAAGGCCGCAGCGTGAATGCTCCCCTGATCCACTCGGCAACAATGGTAGCGCCGCAAGCGCCTTGGGGAAACTACATCGACCGCGCGATCAACATCTTCATGATTTCGTTCGAACCGCCGAAGATGCGGGTAATGCGGCTGTCGCGATACATTTTGGCAATGGGATATTCATTGATGTACCCCCAACCACCATGCAACTGGAGGCATTTGTCGACGACTTCACCCTGCAGTTCGGTCAACCAATATTTGGCGATCGAGGCGGTCGTGACGTCCAGTTCGCCTTTGAGCAGCTTGGCAATGCAATCGTTCACGAAGACCTTGGCCGCGGTACCGCGCGCCTTGAGATCGGCGAGCACAAATTGCGTGTTCTGGAAGTCCCAGATGGTCTGCCCGAATGCCTTGCGCTGCTTTACGTACTCCACCGTGCTGTCGAGCGCTTTCTCGATGGTCTTCATCGCGCCCACTGCGATCACCAGCCGTTCCTGGGGCAGTTCGCCCATCAACTGGTAGAAGCCCCTGCCTTCTTCGCCGCCCAACACGTTATCTCCCGGAACGAAGACGTTGTCGAAGAACAACTCGCTGGTATCGGCGGCGTCCATGCCAATCTTATCGAGCTTCTTGCCGCGCCGGAACCCTTCAGCCCCATCGGTTTCGAGGCACATCAGACTGATGCCTTTGGCCCGTTGTGTCGGGTCGGTCTTGGCGACGACAACGATGAAATTCGCCAGTTGTCCGCTGGATATGAAGGTCTTGGCGCCATTGAGGCGATATCCGTTGCCCTCTTTCACAGCAGTGGTGGCGACACTCTGGAGGTCCGAGCCGACGCCCGGTTCGGTCATGGCAATGGCACTGACCAGTTCGCCCGAAACGAGTCGGGGGAGCCAACGCTTCTTCTGCTCCTCGGTGCCGTGGCGCACGATGTAGGGGAGGATGATGACATTGTGCAGCGAGGCGGCGAAACCGTCGACGCCCTTTTCTGCCTGCTGGTCCAGAACCACAAGATCGTGCCGGAAATCGCCGCCGTGGCCGCCATATTCTTGCGGCACTGTCATGCCCAGCAGCCCCGCCGCACCAGCCTCGGTCCAGAATTCGCGATCAACCTGACCGTTTTCGCGCCAGCTTTCGACACGCTTTTCGGGGGCGTGTTGGTCGAAGAACTTGCCCACCGCATCCTTGTAGATTGCGATTTCTTCGTCTTCCATGAAGGCAGGCTGGGGAACGTCGATTACCGGCATCTGTTTTTCCTCTCCAAATTCGGTTCGTATGCCGTGGCGGTTATTTGCCCTTCCAGTTGGGCGCGCGCTTTTCGGCAAAGGCCAGCGAGCCTTCGCGGGCGTCTTCGCTGACGAACACCGGACCGATCAGCTGAGCCTGACGCTCGTACCGCTCCGCCATTGGCCAGCCACGCGATTCCTTCACGATCTGCTTCGAAACGCGCACTGCAAGCGGGCCATTGGCGACGATCCTGGCGGCGAGCTCTTTCGCACCCGACAGCGCATCGCCATCGACTACGCGATTGATCAGGCCCAGCTCATAGGCCCGCGCGGCGTCAATGAAGTCGCCCGTCAAGGCCAGTTCCATTGCCACGCGCTCGGGCATTTGGTCGGGCAGCATCATCACCCCTCCCGCCGCTGCGACGAGACCGCGCTTAGCTTCGGGAATGCCGAATTTCGCACCAGCATTGGCAACCACCAGATCGCAGGCGATCATCAGCTCGAGCCCACCGGCCAGCGCATAACCTTCCACCGCGGCAATCAGCGGCTTGACCGGCGGCTTCTGGACGATCCCGCCAAATCCGCGCCCTTCGATGGAAGGCGATTCGCCGCGCAGGAAGCCCTTGAGGTCCATGCCCGAACAGAAGGTTCCGCCCGCGCCTGTGAGAATGCCCACCCGCAAGGAATCGTCAGAATCGAGCCGATCCATCGCCGCCGCAATCCCTTCGGCCGCGGCCTTTGTCATGGCATTTTTCGCTTCCGGCCGGTTGATGGTGACGACGAGAATGCCGTCTTCTTCGCTCGTCAGGACTTCTTCGCTCACCTGAATCTCTCCCATTGCAAATTGAAACTTTCCTTGCGCACTTGCTGGGCTACGTTTACGCAAACGTCAACCTACATCAGTGTCCGAAGGAGAGCCCCCATGCCAGAAGCCTATATCATTGATGCCGTTCGCACCCCGCGCGGGATCGGTAAGCAGGGCAAGGGCGCTCTCGCAGCCATGCACCCGCAGCATCTGGCGGCGTCGGTGCTCAAGGCGATCAAGGACCGCAACAACCTCGACACGAAGACTGTCGATGATGTGATCTGGTCGGTCAGCACGCAGGACGGGATGCAGGCAGGCGATCTCGGGCGCATGGCGGCGCTCGACGCGGGCTATGACATCACTTCGTCGGGCACTACGCTAGACAGGTTCTGCGGCGGCGGCATTACATCGGTTGCGCTGGCAGCAGCACAAGTGATGAGCGGCATGGAAGATTGCGTGGTTGCTGGCGGTACGGAGATGATGAGCCTCACCGCACAGATGGCGAAGGACAAGATGGCTGCTGGTCTCAAGCCGCCGATGATGGGCAGCTATAACGACCGGCTGCAGAAGGTTCATCCGCAAAGCCATCAGGGAATTTGCGGCGATGCGATAGCCAGCATGGACGGATTTACGCGCGAAGAACTGGATGAAGTCGGCTATCGCAGCCAGCAACGTGCAGCCGCTGCGATTGGCGAAGGGCGTTTCGCAAAATCCGTGATTGCTGTCACCGATGATAACGGCAATGTCGTACTCGACCACGATGAGTATCCACGCCCGGAAACGACGATGGAGGGCCTTGGCCAGCTGGAGCCCGCCTTCACCAAGATTGCCGATGTGCCGCTCGATGCCAATGGAACGACCTTTCGCAAGCTGGTCAACCAGAAGTACCCCGACCTCGAGATCGCCAATTTCCACCACGCAGGCAACAGCTCAGGCGTGGTCGATGGCGCGGCTGCCGTGCTGGTGACGAGTAAGGGCTATGCGCAGAAGCATGGTTTGAAACCGCGTGCGCGGATCGTCGCCACGGCAAACATGGGTGATGACCCCACTCTGATGCTCAACGCGCCGGTCCCTGCAGCCAGGAAAGTCCTCGCCAAAGCCGGACTGACCACGGACGATATCGACCTTTACGAGATCAACGAAGCCTTTGCCGTTGTTGCCGCCAAATTTGTCCGCGATCTCGATCTCGATTGGGACAGGGTCAACGTCAATGGCGGTTCGATTGCGCTTGGCCACCCGATTGGCGCGACGGGATCGATCCTGATCGGCACGGTAGTTGACGAGCTGGAGCGCCGCGGGGAGCGCTATGGCCTCGTCACCATGTGCGCGGCAGGCGGCATGGCTCCGGCCATCATCGTCGAACGGGTCGACGATTTCGTCGATTGATCCGCCGCTTTATTTGAGCGGCAGGATCTGGCCGATAATGTAATCCGCCGCTTCTTCGGGGCTCATCGCCACGGTGTTGACGCGAATTTCCGGCTCCTCGGGCTCTTCATAGGGGCTGTCTATGCCGGTGAAGTTCTTGAGTTCACCCGACCGTGCCTTCTTGTAGAGGCCCTTCACGTCGCGCGCTTCCGCAATGTCAAGCGGCGTATCGACATGGATCTCTATAAACTCGCCCTCGCCCATCATGTCGCGCACCAGTTGGCGGTCAGCACGGAATGGGCTGATGAAGGCCGTCAACACAATCAGACCGGCATCGGTCATCAGCTTGGCAACCTCGCCGATGCGGCGAATATTCTCGATCCGGTCGCTCTCTGTGAAACCCAGATCCTTGTTGAGCCCATGACGAACGTTGTCGCCATCGAGCAAGAAGGTGTGGCGATTCATCAGCGCCAACTTCTTCTCGACTTCGTTAGCGATGGTTGATTTGCCTGAGCCCGAAAGACCGGTGAACCACAGCACGCGCGGCTTCTGGTTCTTCATCTCCGCGTGGTGGTCACGCGTGATGTCGGTCGCCTGCCAGTGGACATTCTGGCTGCGACGCAGACTGAAATGCAGCATCCCCGCACCAACCGTGTGGTTGGTTATCTTGTCGATCAAGATGAAACCGCCCAGTGTGCGGTTCTGCACGTAGGGATCAAACACTATCCTTCGGTCGGTAGTGATCTCTGCTACACCAATCGAATTGAGCTGCAGCGTCTTTGCTGCAAGATGCTCCATCGTGTTGACGTTGATCTCGTATTTCGGTTCGGCGACAGTAACTGACACCATCTGCGTGCCGAGTTTCATCCAGTAGGCTCGGCCAACATGGAGCGGATCTTCGTCCATCCACACGATGGAAGATTCGAACTGGTCGGCGACTTCGGGCGGGCTGTCTGCAGCCGCCAGCACATCACCGCGCGAACAGTCGATCTCGTCATCCAGCGTGATGGTAACCGACTGGCCAGCCACTGCAGAATCAAGTTCGCCATCCATGGTGACCACGGTTTTGACCGTGCTGGTCTTGCCCGATGGCAATGATCGCAGGGCATCACCCGGCTTTACGGTGCCGGTTGCGATCAGGCCGGAGAAACCGCGGAAATCGAGGTTGGGGCGATTGACCCATTGCACCGGCATGCGGAACGGCTTGGCGATATTGGCATCGCTGCGCACTTCTACCGCTTCGAGATGGTCCATCAGTGTCGGGCCGGCATACCAACCGGTTTTATCCGACCGCGACGTAATGTTGTCGCCCGCCAACCCCGAAATCGGGATGGCGGTGAAGCTTTCGATGCCGATGCCCTGGGCAAATTCGGCATAATCGGCAACGATGGCGTCGAATTTAGCCTGATCATAGCTGATCAGGTCCATTTTGTTCACCGCCAGCACCAGGTTCTTGATGCCCAGCTGGTGGCACAGGAAGCTGTGCCGACGCGTCTGCACCAGCACGCCCTTGCGAGCATCGATCAGGATCACGGCGAGATCAGCAGTCGAAGCGCCCGTCACCATATTGCGGGTATACTGTTCGTGGCCGGGGCAATCGGCGACGATGAACTTGCGGCTCTCGGTCGCAAAGAAGCGATAGGCCACATCTATGGTGATGCCCTGTTCGCGCTCGGCAGCAAGGCCATCGACCAGCAGCGCGAAATCGATTTCCTGACCTTGTGTGCCGACACGCTTGCTGTCGTTCTCCAGCGCAGCAAGCTGATCCTCGAAGATCATCTTGCTGTCATAGAGCAGGCGTCCGATCAGCGTCGATTTGCCGTCATCCACGCTGCCGCAGGTTATGAAGCGCAGCATGGTCTTGTGCTGGTGTTTTTCCAGATAGGCGTCGATGTCCTCGGCGATGAGGGCGTCGGCCTGGTAGATCGGTTCGGAGGTGCTTGCGTCAGCCATCAGAAATAGCCCTCCTGCTTCTTCTTCTCCATTGAGGCATCACCCGCGTCGCGGTCGATCGCCCTCCCCTGCCGTTCAGACGTGGTGGTGAGCAGCATTTCCTGGATGATTTCGGGCAAAGTCGCCGCTTCGCTTTCGACAGCGCCGGTCAGCGGATAGCAACCCAGCGTGCGGAAGCGGATCGAACGCATCACCGGCTCTTCGCCTTCAGCCAGCGGGAAACGATCATCATCGACCATCAGCAACATGCCATCGCGTTCAACTGTGGGACGCTTGGCCGACAGGTAAAGCGGTACGATCTCGATATTCTCGAGGTGGATATACTGCCAAATGTCAAGTTCGGTCCAGTTGGACAGCGGGAAGACACGGATACTTTCGCCCTTCTTCTTGCGGGCGTTGTAGAGGTTCCACAATTCAGGGCGCTGGTTCTTCGGGTCCCAGCCGTGGGTTGCCGTACGGAACGAGAAAATACGCTCTTTCGCACGGCTCTTCTCCTCATCGCGCCGCGCGCCTCCGAATGCGGCATCGAAGCAGTATTTGTCCAGCGCCTGCTTGAGTCCCTCCGTCTTCCACATATCGGTGTGGAGCGGGCCGTGATCGAACGGATTGATACCGCGCTCTTTCGCTTCGGGGTTCTGGTAAACCAACAATTCCATCCCGGCGTCGGCCGCGCTCTTCTCGCGCAAGGCATACATGTCCTGGAACTTCCAGGTTGTATCGACATGCAGCAGCGGGAATGGCGGCGGTGAAGGGTAGAACGCCTTCTTTGCCAGGTGGAGCATCACCGCGCTGTCCTTGCCGATCGAGTAGAGCATCACCGGCTTTTCGGCTTCCGCGACAACTTCGCGCATGATGTGGATGCTCTCGGCCTCGAGCCGCTGGAGATGGGTAAGGGACATGGGGAGTGTGTCTCGAAACTACTGTGCAGGTCGCTGCGGAATGAGCGGCTGTTTGCCCCGATCTGCATGGATTGCGCAAGCAGGGTCTGGTGGCAGGCGCGATAGGAAAGTTTTCCGCAATGCACAATGGGCGGATGCGCAATTCATTCGCGCATCCGCGCCGTCAATCGAATGTTCTTAATGCCTTAGCGAGCCTTGTTGGAAAGCAGACGGAAGCCCCAGGCAGGGAGGGTCACGCTTTGACCAGCCGCGATTGTGGCAGGTTTGCCGGTGCTGAACTCGGTATATTCACCAAGCGGCAGGCCATCGGTAAACTTGGCAGTTACCGGCTGACCACTCATGTTGAACAGGCCCAATACCTTATTGCCGTCCTGCTGGCGCACCCAGGCGAAAAGCTGTTCTGGCTTGTCGTTCTCCACCTTCTGCATCACCGCACCCCACTGGCCATTAGCCAGCGCCGGATTGGCTTCGCGGAATGCGATCAGGTCTTTGATCAGCTTGCCATAGGCGCAGTTTTTGCCCTGGCTCCAGTCGATCGCATCTTTTTCGAAAAACTCGAGCCGTTTGGCATTGCAGGCCTCCATGCCATTGTGCACCAAGGGTAGCCCTTGGCCGGTGAAGGACAGCGCGGTCATCAGGTTGAGCGCCGGCCCGTAATTCTCCTCCATCGTGCCTTCCCACGCATTGCTGTCGTGGTTCTCGATATAGGTCATCCGCATCGCCTCGCGCGGCCACAGGCTCTCGTTCTCGGCGTAATAGCCATAGAAACTGGTGGCATTGCCTTCGCCATGCGCAACCTTCTTGGACGTATTGTGCCAATCCCACGCGTAAGTCGCGTCGAAGGCACCGAAGTGGAAGGCTGTCTGCTGCACTTCGCCCAGCATGAATACCGGCCGTATGGCTTCGAGCTTACCGCGCATCTTCTCCCAGAAATCGAGCGGAACATAACCGGCGACATCGGCGCGATAGCCATCGACGCCATAGTCACGCACCCACATTTCCATTGCCCCACCCACATGCTCGCGCACGCCCGGCTTCGACCAATCGAGATCGATAATGTCGGACCAGTCCCACCAGGGTGTTGGCCTGAAATCGCCATCCCAGGTCTTCTCGTACCAATCGGGATGCTCCTTCGCGAGCGCATTGTCCCAAGCCGTATGATTGGCAACTAGATCGAGGATGACGTGAAACCCCTTCTTATGCGCAGCGTCGACAAAGGCCCTGAAGTCTTCCTTGGTGCCGAACTCGGGATTGATCTCGTAATAATCCTGCACCGAATAGGGGCTGCCCAGCGCTCCCTTGCGGTTTTCCTTGCCGATCGGATGGATCGGCATCAGCCACAGCACGTCGACGCCCAACTGCTTGAGCCGCGGCAATTGCGCCTGCGCCGCCTTGAATGTGCCTTCCTCGGTGAATTGGCGGGTATTGATCTGATAAAGCACCGCATCCTTCGACCATTCGGGATGCGTGATCGTGACCTTGCTCCGTGAGGCCCACTCGCCGCCGCTTTCGGCGGGTTCGTCAATAGTGCCCGTCATGGCGTATGCGCCACCTGCAAGGAGGGCGATGGCGGCTGCGGCGAGAATTCTTTTCATGCGACTAACTCCGATTGGGCGTTGAAAGCTGCGACGCGATGTCTTCCAGGGCGCGGCCTCGGGTTTCGATCATGGAGTAGCGGACCCAGACCAGTTGCAGCACCATCATCCCGGCGAAGAACAGGAAAATGGTGGTGGGCGATACGCTGGCCAAAATTGCTGGCATCACCAGCGTCAGTCCGGCAGCGAAGACCCAATGCGTCCCGGCCCCCAGACTTTGCCCTTTGGCACGCGCGGCGCTGGGGAATATTTCCGAAATGTAGACCCAAATTACCGCGCCCTGCCCGATGGCATGGGCAGCGATGAAGGCGAATATGAAAGGTAACACCAGTGCGAACTGCCCGCTCGCAAAGCCATAGGCGGTCATGCCCAAGGTAACGATATAACCGAAGCTACCTACATACATCAGCGCCTTGCGCCCTGCCCTGTCGATCAGGATCAGTCCGAGCAGGGTAAAGACAAGGTTGATCGCACCGATACCCACGGTCGCCAACAGCGCAGTCGAAGTACCCGCACCAGACATTTCGAAAATGCGTGGAGCGTAATAGATGATCGCATTAATACCGCTTACCTGGTTGAAGAAGGCGATAAGGAACGCGAGCCGGATCGGTCGCGTGAGATGCCCGTCGAAAAACTGGCCCCACGAGATCGAGCGAGATTCTTCTGCCGCTTCCTCGCGAATGGCGGCGATGACCAGATCGACCGAAGCGGGATTTACGTCCACGAGGATCGCACGCGCCTCGGCCTCTTTTCCCTGATGGATCAGCAGCCAGCGCGGACTTTCGGGAATCGCAAAGGTCGCAGCGAGATACGCAAAGGACGGGATTGCCACCACGCCCAGCATCCAGCGCCAGTCGTCTTCCCCCATTCCGCCGATCATCCAGTTCGATGCAAAGGCTACCAATATTCCTGTCACGATCATGGTCTGGAACAGCGCAACCAATCGCCCGCGCTGCTCTGCAGGCGCGATCTCCGCAATGTAGGCAGGCGCGCAAACCGAACTGGCGCCAATGCCGACCCCACCGATGAAGCGGAAAAACATGAAACTCCATGGGTCCCATGCCAGCGCCGCGCCAACCGCCGAGATGGCGTAGAGTACGCCGATCCCGATCAAGGTCTTGCGGCGACCCCACCCATCCATTGGCCAGCCGCCTGCCAGTGCGCCAAGGACCGTGCCCCAGAGTGCGGAGGAAATGGCAAGGCCGTGCAATTGCGGGCTCATGTCCCACACATGCTGGATCGCTTGTTCGGCGCCGCTGATCACGGCGGTGTCGAATCCGAACAGGAACCCTGCAAGCGCCGCTACGATCGCCCAGCTACTGGCCTTTCCCATTGTTGGTCCCTCCAAAAATCTACGCTTCGTTCGGGACGCTCACCCGCAGCATTGCCAGTGCCGCAAGCGTCCAGCTGGCTGCGGCGAAAAGCATGGTCCAAATCGGATCGGTCGGGAAAAGGGCGTTCATTACCGAGCCCATCACCGTCGCCACTAGCAATTGCGGCACGACGATGAAAATATTGAACAGCCCCATGTAAATGCCGAGCTTCGCTTGTGGCAGGCTGCTGGCGAGAATTGCATAGGGCATGGCGAGGATCGAAGCCCAGGCGATACCCTTGAGCACTTCGCACAAGATCAACCAGTCGGGATCGCGCAGCACAAAGAAACCAAGGAATCCAAGCGCTCCGGCGAGAAGGCACATCACATGCGTACGCGCCATTCCGAACCGGCGCGCAAGCCTTGGCAACAGGAGTAATGCGGCAATGGCGGCGACACCGTTCTGCACAGTGTAGATGAGATTCCACCAGTTCGCCCCTTCATTGTAGGCGGGGGTGGCGGGATCGGCACTGCCGTAGAAATATTGCGAAACGATCGGGCCGGAATAGATCCACATGATGAAGAGCGCCGACCAACTGAAGAACTGCACCACAGCAAGCCGCTTCATTGTGTCCGGCATGCCGGCAAAATCGCCCACAATGCTCGACAGCATATTGGTCGAACGCCCCCGTTTGGCCATCGAAATCGCAATCGCGCTGAGAATGCCATAGGTCGCCAGCAGACCGCCCAGCAAGTAGATCTCTTTCTCCAACTTCAACGGCGCGACGGCCAGTGCGACGATTGCGCCAAGAACGATCCAGACCACCGCAGAGGCGTGGTTCTTCGCTGCCAGAGCGCGCACCGTTTGACCCGCTTCGCTCTCGCTCTCTTCGGCGAAGCTCGTCATTTCCTCGGGACTGTATTCACGTGTCGTCGCGACGGTCCATCCGATTGCAGCGAACAGCGCGAGCGCGCCTGCCCAAAAGCTCCACCGCACGGTGTCGGGTATCTCACCCGCTGGCGCGACATTGCTGACGCCGAACTGCTCGAGCAACCAGGGAAAGATCGCCGCCACAACTGCACCAGCGCCGATAAAGGCGGTTTGAACGGAATAGCCGACCGAATGCTGAGACTTGTCCAGCATGTCGCCGACAAAAGCGCGGAACGGCTCCATCGAAATATTGAGGCTGGCATCGAGCAGCCAGAGCAATGCGGCTGCAAACAGCAGCGGTGCACCGAAAGCCGGCGCGAGAGGCATCAGCACCAACGATATTGCCGCCAGCAATGCACCAGTCATGAAATAGGGACGCCGCCGGCCGAAGCGGTTCCAGGTCTTGTCCGACAGGTGGCCAATGATCGGCTGTACGATCAACCCAGTCAGCGGTGCAGCAACCCATAAGGCTGGAAGATCATCGAGAGATGCACCGACCGTCTGGAAGATGCGGCTCATGTTCGAGTTTTGCAGCACAAAGCCGATCTGGATGCCGAAGAAGCCGAAACTGATATTGGCCAGACCGCGCCAGTCCATATGGGGTTTGCGCGAAACCGGTGCCGCGGTCGTCGATGCCATGCACGAATCCTCATCCCGTGGCGGGCTGTGCCCGCTCGTCCTGCTGCCTCGCTCGCATGTAGCGCGTGATGCGCCAATACGAATACGAATACGTTCAGGCGCTTGCGCTGCTCCCGCGCACAATCAGGCGGCCGGGCAAACGGCGCTGCGGGTGTTCGCGATCCTCGATTTCGGCGAGGAGAGTTTCGACCAGCGCTTCGCCCGCCCCGCGCACATCCTGCATCACTGTGGTCAGCGGTGGCGTGGTCAAGCTGGCGGAAGGAATATCGTCAAAACCGACTACGGCCACATCCTGCGGCACGCGTCGCCCGGCTTCGGCCAGTGCCCGCATGGCACCGATCGCGATCAGGTCGCTTGCTGCAAAGATTGCGTCGAAAGGAATGCCGCTGGCGATGAGCCTCTCTGCAGCTTCATGTCCGGCTTCCTCCGTCGTGATCGCATCATGTTGCAGCGCCGGAGCGGGATCGATTCCCGCTGCACGCAGGGCCTCGCACATGCCGATATAGCGGCCCTGGAATTCGGGATAATGCTCGTCGGCGTGCCCTAGAAAAGCTATCTTGCGACGGCCCCCTTCGATCAGGTGCTGCCCTGCCAGTTTCCCGGCGCAGACATTGTCCGTTCCTACGGTCGCACCACTGCTATCGCTGGAGACCGAACCCCAGCGCGCGAAATGTGTGCCTTGCTTTTCCAGCTGGTCGAGCCGCTCGCGATAGACTGTGTAATCGCCATAACCGAGCAGGATCAGGCCATCAGCACGATGGCTGTCCTGATATTGCACATGCCAGTCATCCTCCATCCGCTGGAAGGAAATCAGCAAATCAAGTCCGCGATTGGCGCAGGCGCGTGTGATAGACCCCAGCATGGCGAGAAAGAACGGATTGATCATGCTCTCGTCAGGCGTAGGGTCTTCGAAGAACAGCAAGGCAATCGTGTTAGAACGTTGGCTGCGAAGAGAAGACGCGTTCTTGTCGACCGTGTAGTTCAGGTCCCGCGCAATTGCCTGGATCTTCTCGCGCGTTTTCTGGCTGACCGAACGATCACCGCGCAGCGCCCGGCTGACAGTAGGCTGCGAGACCCCCGCCGCATAGGCGATGTCGAAACTGGTCGGACGTCCCGTCGGCTTGCGCCCCATCGCTCTCCCCCAGGGCACTGGCGGCCCACACCGAAAACCTTAGGTGGCGACGCATCACATATCAACGCCACCGCGCCCGTATTCGGGACGTTTCGTCACGCAGTCGGGAAGTATGGCATTTTTGCTACTCCGCCCCGTGGCCGGATGATCACATACGTATGCTGTCTATCGCGTGGCAGGGAAGCCGACGTATTTCCAGGCTGTGCAGGGTGAAACCTGCGGGGATTTGCATGGTCCGGGGATGCCTTTCTACCGAAGGAGGCAGGGACCGATCGGGAGAGAATCTGGATATGGCTATTCGTAGCAAGCTTGTCGCAACCGTCAGCATGTCGGCTTTCGCCGTCGCGCTGGGTACTTTCGCCACGCCCGCAATGGCACAGGAAGAACCCACCGCTGTAGACGCCAATGCAGCAACCACGGCAGATGAAGAAAATGTCATCATCGTAAGCGGCATCCGCGCAGCAATCGACAATTCGGTCGCAAAGAAGCGCGACAACACCTCGATCGTCGAAGTGGTCAGCGCCGAAGATCTCGGCAAACTGCCCGACCTGTCGATTGCCGAATCGCTTTCGCGTCTGCCGGGTCTTGCCACGCAGCGTCTCGACGGTCGCGCCAATGTCGTCTCGATCCGCGGCCTCGCGCCCGATTTCACCACCACGCTGCTGAACGGCCGCGAACAGGTCTCGGCCAACAATAACCGCGGTGTCGAACTCGACCAGTATCCTTCGGAACTGCTCAACGGCGCAACCGTCTACAAGACGCCCGACGCCATGCTGATTGGTCAGGCGCTGGGCGGCACCATCGACATGCAGACGGTGCGCCCGCTTTCCTACGGCCGCAGTCAATTCGTGGTTGGTATCCGCGGTGAAATGAACGACCTTGGCGAGCTCAACCCCGACATTTCGGACAAGGGCTATCGCGCCAACATCTCCTACGTCGGCCAGAACGACGCCGGCACGCTCGGCTGGGCAATCGGCTACGCCCGCATGCAGTCGCCGACACAGGAAGAGCGCTGGAACGCCTGGGGTTATCCCTCGACGAACGATGGCAACCTGATCATCGGCGGTGCGAAGCCATATGTAAAATCCAACAAGCTCAAACGCGATGGTGTGATGGGCGTTCTCGAATTCGAGCCGAACGATAAGTTCCATACAACGCTCGATGGCTACTGGTCGAAGTTCAATGACGACCAGCGTTTGCGCGGAATCGAACTGCCTCTGCAGTGGTCTGGCGCACAGTTGCAGCCAGGCTTTACGATTGAGGACGGGCTTGTCACCAGCGGCCAGTTCAACGGCGTGGAAGCGGTGATGCGCAACGACATCGTACATCGCAAATCGGAAATTTTCGCCGGCGGCTGGAACACGGAATTCCACGCCAATGATACGCTGACCTTCGAACTCGACCTGAGCTATTCGAAGCTCAAGAAGACGGAAGAGAATCTCGAAATCTACCTCGGCACCGGTCGTGGTGGCGGCAATGGTGCGCTCGACAATCTTGGTTTCATCATGCCGGCAGACGGCGGCGTCATCACCTTCGATCCGACCATTGACTATGCCGACCCCAGTCTGTTCGTCATCACCGACCCGCAAGGATGGAACAACTGCGGCGGCACAGCAACGGCGTGTCAGGACGGCTTCGTCAACCGGCCACGCATCAAGGACCGACTGCAGTCGATCCGTCTGCAGGCAATGCAGTCGCTCGATGGCGTTGTCGACAACATCGTTGTCGGCGCGAACTATTCGGACCGCCGCAAGCAGCTGATCGACGAAGGCTTCGTGCTGACACATGAAGGTTATCCCGCTGACACCCCGGTCCCGGCGGACTATCTCTTCGACCCGGTATCGCTCGATTTCATCGGCATTCCGGGAATGGTGGCCTTCGACAGCTGGCGCTTTTACAACGACGGCAATTACACGCTCACCAGCGAAGCGATCTGGGAGCCAGGCCGTTCGCTCAACAGCTATGTCGTGCGCGAAAAGGTCCTGACCGGCTTCGTCCAGGCGAACCTCGACACCGACGATGTCCGCGGCAATTTCGGTGTTCAGGTGGTTCATACCGACCAGTCGGCAGACGGTTCGGCCGTGGTTGACCTTGGCGACACTGTTGTCGCAACGCCTGTCTCCGATGGCGACAAATATACCTATATACTGCCAAGCCTGAACCTGTCGTTCGAATTCGGCGACCAGGCCTTCCTCCGCTTCGGTGCGGCCCGCATGCTCGCCCGTGCTCGCATGGACCAGCTCAATCCGGGCGTCGGCTACAGCTATAACGACAACATCAACGGCACGCCGAGCATCGACAATTCACCGTGGTCGGCAACGGTCGGCAACGCGAAGCTGCGCCCGCTGCTTGCAAATACAGTCGATGCAGCAATCGAAAAGTATTTCGGCCGCGGCGGCTATGTCTCGCTGGGCGGGTTCTACAAGTACCTCGACAACTGGATCTATCGCCAGAGCGACGTGTTCGACTTCTCGGGTTATACAATCCCGGCCGGATCGACCGATTTGAACTATGATCTTGGAACCGTCTCGCAGTGGAAGAACGGCAATGGCGGCCATGTCTATGGTGCAGAAGCGTCGTTCTCGCTGCCGTTCGGCACCCTCTCAGAAGCACTCGATGGCTTCGGCATCCTTGGTAGCGGCTCTTACACCAAGAGCCGCGTCCGCGAAGGCGGCGCTGATCCGATCTCCATGCCCGGTCTGTCGCGTTGGGTTGCCAACGGCACGGTCTATTACGAAAACAGCGGTTTCCAGGCCCGTGCCTCGGCCCGCTACCGTTCGAAGTTCCTTGCTGAGGTTTCTGGCCTGAGCCTCGCACGAGACCGCATCATGGCGCGTTCGGAAGTCGTGATCGATGCCCAGATCGGCTATACCTTCCAGGAAGGCATGCTCGAAGGTCTTGGGTTCCTGCTTCAGGGCAGCAATTTGACCAACGAACCGTTCATCACCTACTACAATGACGATATCCGCCAGGTGCGTGACTATCAGAACTACGGCCGTAACTTCATGGCCGGTGTAACCTACAAGTTCTGATGACAAGTGGCGGGTCCGGAAATTGCCGGGCCCGCCCTTTGATTTATGCGATGCGGCGCACTGCGCTCCGCCTCGAACCGGGAGCAGGAATGTGAACGATAGTCGCATCCGCGACGTCGTCATTGTGGGCGGCGGAACCGCGGGCTGGATGGCTGCAGCGGCGCTCGCCGCCACGATGGGCGAACAGCTCCGCATTCGCCTCGTCGAAAGCGAACAGATCGGAACAGTCGGCGTAGGTGAAGCCACTATCCCGGCAATCCGCCTGTTCAACGGTCTCGTCGGCATCGACGAGAACGAATTCATCAAGGCCACACAAGGCAGCTTCAAACTCGGCATCGAATTCATCGACTGGGGCCGCGTGGGCGAAAGCTACATGCATGTCTTCGGCCAGATCGGGCAAAGCCTCGACCTGATCGAGTTCTGGCAATACTGGATGCGCGGTCGGCGCGAAGGCGTTGCCGGCCCGCTGGGAGACTACTCCTTTAACGAGCAGGCCGCGCGCGATTTGCGTTTCGCACGCGTCCCGCGGATTCCGAACACCCAGCTCGACGGCATCAGTTACGCCTTCCATTTCGATGCGGGGCTCTATGCCAGATATCTTCGCGGTCTGGCCGAGCAGAATGGTGTCGTGCGCACCGAAGGTATGGTCACCAGCGTCCAGCGTGATGGGGAAAGTGGCCATATTCGCTCCATTACCCTGCAATCGGGCGAGGTCGTGGAAGGCGAGTTGTTCATCGACTGCTCGGGCTTTCGCGGCTTGCTGATCGAACAGGAACTCCAGACGGGGTACGAGGACTGGACGCACTGGCTGCCGTGCGACCGCGCGATTGCCGTTCCGACCCAGAATGTCGGCCCGCCCCGCCCCTATACCCAGTCGATCGCGCATACTGCTGGATGGCAATGGCGCATTCCACTGCAGCATCGCACCGGCAACGGCCATGTCTATTGCAGCGAATTCATGAGCGAAGACGAAGCTACTGCATTGCTGCTCAAGACAGTCGAAGGCGAGCCATTGGGCGAACCGCGCACTATCCCGTTCAAGACTGGCGTGCGACGCAAGGCTTGGAACGCCAATGTTATCGCGATGGGGCTTTCGTCGGGCTTCATCGAACCACTCGAATCGACCAGTATCCATCTGATCCAGAACGCGATTGCCAAGCTGATCTCGCACTTCCCCGATCGCAGTTTCCGCCAGGCCAATGTCGACGCGTACAACCGGCGGATCGATTATGATTACGAGCGTATCCGCGACTTCATCATTCTGCATTATCACGCCAATCAGCGCAGCGAGCCGTTCTGGACGCGTAGCCGCGAGATGTCGGTGCCCGATACGCTGCGCGAGAAAATGGACCTGTTCCGCGCAACTGGTCGCATTTTCCGCGAGCAGGAAGAGCTGTTCGTCGAAGTGGGCTGGTTCCAAGTGATGAGTGGCCAGAATTTGGAACCTGAAACCTACCATCCCTTGGCCGACGTCCTGACAAGGGACGAGCTTGCTCAGTTCCTGAGCGACATTAAGACCATCGTATCCAGCAATGCAGCGCGCCTGCCCTCCCACGGCGAATTCATCGCCGCGACCTGCGCCGCACCTTCACCCGGACAAGCCGCATGATCCGCAAGACACTCCCCCTACTCGCCCTTGCCATTGCAGCTTGCGCCAATGCGCAAACCACGCCTGTCAGTGCCCCCGCTGCGAATGAATTTCGAAGCCGCCTGCCAAGCGAAGAAATCGTCTACTTCGTGCTGCCCGACCGCTTCGAGAATGGCGACACATCGAACGACAAGGGCGGTTTCAGGAGCGACCGGCTGACAACCGGTTTCGATCCGTCAGCCAAAGGTTTTTTCCATGGAGGCGATCTCAAGGGGCTGACTGGTCGGCTCGACTATCTCGAGAAGCTGGGTGTCACCGCGATCTGGTTCGCACCAATCTTCCAGAACAAGCCGGTCCAGGGCCCCAAGGGTGACGAAAGCGCAGGCTATCACGGCTATTGGGTGACCGACTTCACCCGTCCCGACAGCCATTTCGGCACGCCTGCCGAGTTCAAGGCCTTCGTCGATGCCGCGCATGCACGCGGGATGAAGGTCTATATGGACATCATCACCAATCACACAGCCGACGTCATTACCTATGCCGATGGCGATGCGACCAATTTCGAATACCGCAGCAAGGGCGACTATCCATACTCCACCCGCGGCAAGGCCGATGGTGCCGCAATCAACCCCGGTTTTATGGGCGATGGGGACAGCAGCGAAGCCAATTTCGCCAAGCTGACTGATCCGAACTTTGCCTATGTCCCGGTCGTCCCCGATGCGGAAAAATCGGTGAAGGTTCCCGCATGGCTCAACGACCCGATCTATTATCACAACCGCGGCAACAGCAGCTTTACCGGCGAAGACAGCCGTTTCGGCGATTTCTCCGGACTCGACGATCTTTTCACCGAACACCCCCGCGTCCGTGCCGGAATGATCGAGATCTTCTCGAACTGGATACGCGACACTGGCATCGACGGCTTTCGGATCGATACCGCCCGCCATGTCGATCCGGGTTTCTGGCAGGTCTTCGTTCCCGCGATCGAAAAGGTCGCGCATGAACAGGGCATCCCGAACTTCCACATGTTCGGCGAGGTTTACAAGGACGTGCCCGAAAGCGGCTATATCGCCGAATACACCCGCCGCGACACTCTGCCCGCCGTGCTCGATTTCGCCTTCCAGGCCTCGATGCGCGAGCTGCTTGGCCGCGACAAGGGCACGGTAGTGTTGGCGCATATGTTCGACGGCGATGTGCTCTACGAAGGCGGTGAAGAGGCTGCGCGCGGCCTGCCGACCTTCCTCGGCAATCACGATATGGGCCGTTTCTCGACCCTGATAAAGCAGGACAAGCCTGGCATTTCGCAGGAAGAACTGTTGCAGCGCGTACTGCTCGGCCATGCGATGATGCTGAGCCTGCGGGGCTCGCCGGTGATCTATTATGGCGACGAACAGGGCTTTGTGGGTGACGGTAACGACCAGCTGGCACGCGAGGACATGTTCCCATCGAAGACCGCCGTTTACAACGACAACCGCCTGATCGGGACCACCGCCACCACAGCAGACAGCAATTTCGACCAGAACCACCCGCTGTACCGGCTGATCGCCGAATTCTCCGCCATCCGCCGGGCGCATCCTGCGCTGACACGGGGCCGGCAGCAGGTGCGGCATTACGAGCAGGAAGCAGGGATTTTCGCGGTCAGCCGTTTCGATCCCGATAATGGAACCGAGTATCTTGCTGTCTTCAACACGTCGGGCAAGCCACGCAGCGCCAATGTTGTGCTGGGCTATGAGGCACGCGCACTCGAACCACTGGCGGGGAACTGCCCCGCCAAGGTAACTGCCCCGGGCAGCGCTGCATTCACCCTGCCCGCATTCGGCTGGGCGGTGTGCCGCGTATCGGAGAGCGCCAAGTGAACGTGCGCACCGATCTGTCCCGTGAAGCACAGACGGGTTCTGCCCTGCCCTGGTGGAAAGGAGCGACGATCTACCAGATCTATCCGCGCAGCTTCATGGATTCAAACGGCGATGGCATTGGCGACCTGCCGGGCATTACCCAACGCCTGCCGCATATCGCCTCGCTTGGCGTGGACGCAATCTGGGTATCGCCCTTCTTCGTCTCGCCAATGAAAGACTTCGGATACGACGTTGCCGATTATTGCGATGTCGATCCCATCTTCGGCACGCTAGCCGATTTCGACTCGATGGTCGTTCGTGCGCATGAACTTGGCCTGCGCGTGCTCATCGACCAGGTCTATTCGCACACTTCGGACGAGCATCCGTGGTTTGCGGAAAGCCGCTCCGACAAATCCAATCCGAAGAATGATTGGTATGTCTGGGCAGATGCCAAGCCCGACGGGTCGCCACCGTCAAACTGGCAGTCCGTGTTCGGGGGTCCCGCGTGGACGTGGGACGCCCGACGCGGACAGTATTACCTGCACAATTTCCTAAGCACCCAGCCGCAGCTCAATCTGCACAATCCAGCCGCGCAGGATGCGGTACTTGGCGTAATGCGTTTCTGGCTTGAGCGCGGCGTGGACGGTTTCCGCATCGATGCGCTCAATTTCGCCATGCACGATCCCGGGCTGCGCGATAACCCGCCTGCGCCGCCAACCAACAAACCGCGTTCGCGCTCATTCGATTTCCAGTTGAAACAATACAACCAGAGCCATGCGGACATTCCCGTTTTCATCGAGCGAATCCGCACGCTGACTGACGAATTCGATGGCACCTTTACTGTCGCCGAAGTCGGCGGAGACGATGCCGTGCGCGAGATGAAGGCTTTTACCGAAGGCGAGACTCATCTCAATTCCGCCTATGGCTTTAATTTCCTCTATGCTGACCGGCTGACGTCGCAGCTGGTATGCAGCGCACTTGCTGAATGGCCCGATGAAAAAGGTGTCGGTTGGCCAAGCTGGGCATTCGAGAATCACGATGCCCCGCGCGCGTTGAGCCGCTGGTGCAAGCCGCAGGACCGCGCAGCCTATGCACGCCTCAAGACACTGCTGCTGGTCAGCCTGCGCGGCAATGCGATCTTCTATTACGGTGAAGAGCTGGGGCTGACGCAGGTCGATATTCCCTTTGACCAGCTTCACGATCCTGAAGCCATTGCCAACTGGCCGTTGACTTTAAGCCGGGACGGCGCACGCACGCCGATGCCCTGGAATGCGAGCACCGATGCCGGTTTCGGCTCCAACTCCCCCTGGTTGCCGGTGGGGGAAGAAAATCGCGCGCGTTCGGTTGAAGCACAGTCTGGTGACGACAATTCGCTGCTAGCCTTCACGCGGACCGCGATTGCACTACGCAAGGCAAATCCGGCACTGCACCACGGACGCGTAACGTCGTGCAACGCCGATGGCGACCTACTTGAAATCACGCGCGAAGCAGGTGGGCAAACGCTGCTCTGCCGCTTCAATCTTGGTTCGGCACCGATCGAATGTTCGGCAGGCAATGGCAGGCCGCTGTTCGCAATTGGCAGCGCAACTGCTACACAACTACCTGCATCTTCTGCAATAATCCTGGAGATTACCCCATGACCCGTCTTGCCCTGCTACTCGGCGCCGCCTTGCTGCCCCTGACTGCCGCGCAGGCGGAGACTGTCGCCTCGCCCGACGGTCGCACTGTCGTCACGCTCGACGCCGATAATGAGGGCATCCCGTTCTACCAGATCGTGCGTGACGGTTCGCCGGTTATCTCCAAGTCGAACCTTGGATTCACGTTCACCGATGCCAATCCGATGCGTCGCAATTTCGAAGTTGTCACGGCGGACAAGGCAGCGGTCGACACGCGTTGGGAACAGCCTTGGGGCGAACGCCGCTGGGTAGACGACAAACATAACGAATTGTCGATGACTTTCCGCCAGCGCGATGATGAAGCGCGCCAGGTCACCGTGCGTCTGCGTGTGTTCGACGATGGCGTGGGGTTCCGCTACGAATTTCCCGAAAGCGCCCGCCAGCCCGAGTATCGCATTGCTGAAGAACTGACCGAATTCAACATCGCCAGCGATGGCACAGCCTGGTCGATCCCCGCAGGCGACTGGAACCGCTACGAATATCTCTATTCCAAAACCCCGATCAGTGCCCTTTCTACCGTCCACACACCGGTGACGATGAAGCTGGACGGCGGCACATATCTCGCGTTTCATGAAGCCGCGCTGGTCGACTATTCGGGGATGTGGCTGAAGCGTGTCGACGGTACACGGCTTCGCGCCTTGCTTTCACCCTCCAGCCGCGGCGCAAAGGTGGTACGCAACGGCGCGTTCACTACTCCGTGGCGAACCGTTCGCATCGGCGATGCCCCTGCTGCGCTGGTCGAGAGCAACATCGACCTCAACCTCAACGAACCCAACAAACTGGGCGACGTGTCGTGGTTCAAACCGGCCAAGTATATCGGCATCTGGTGGGGTATGATCCGCGGTGACTGGAGTTGGGCTTCGGGGCCCAAGCACGGGGCAACCACTGACCACACCAAGAAAGTCATCGACTTCGCCGCCAAGAACGGCTTCCGCGGGGTGCTCGTCGAAGGGTGGAATGTCGGCTGGGACGGAAACTGGTTCGGCAATGGTCGCGATTACAGCTTCACGCAGGGCTACCCTGATTTCGACATCAAGGCCGTCACCGATTATGCGCGCAAGAAAGGAGTGCATCTGATCGGTCACCACGAAACTGGCGGCAATATACAAGTTTACGAAGCACAGCTTGCAGATGCCATGAAGCTTTATGGCGATCTCGGCGTGGATGTGGTCAAGACCGGTTATGTTGCAGATGCCGGCGGGATTATCTCGTGCAATGCCGATATTGCCGACCCGTGCGGCAAGGAGATCTTCGAATGGCATGACGGCCAGCGGCAGGTGCAGCATCATCTCAAAGTGGTGCAGGAAGCGGCCAAGAACCATGTTGCGGTCAATCCGCATGAGCCGGTCAAGGATACCGGCCTGCGTCGGACCTATCCCAACTGGGTGGCGCGCGAAGGTGCGCGCGGGATGGAATACAATGCCTGGTCGAAATACGGCAATGGGCCAGACCATGAACCGACGCTGGTCTATACCCGCATGCTTTCCGGCCCGATGGATTTCACGCCCGGTGTGCTCGGCCTGGTCGGCAGTGACAATCAGCCGTTCTCCTCCACTTTGGCGAAACAGCTTGGCCTTTATCTGGCGATCTATTCGCCGATCCAGATGGCGGCCGACTTCCCCGAAAGCCTTGCGGCACACCCCAAGGAGCTCGAGTTCATCAAGCAGGTTCCTGCCGATTGGGCGGAAAGCCACCTCATCGCAGGCGAGATCGGCGACTATGCCATATTCGCGCGCAAGGATCGTAACAGCGAGGACTGGTACGCCGGCGGCGTCAACGATGCGACCGAACGGACAGTAACACTCACCTTCGACTTCCTTGAACCGGGCAAGAGCTATAAGGTCAATGTATGGAAGGACGGCCCCGACGCCACTTACGAGACCGAAGCACGCCATCAGATCGCCTACGACAGTCTGACCGTGCGCAAGGGCGACACCTATACGGTACGGCTGGCGCCGGCCGGCGGGTTCGCGATGCAGTTCAAGCGCGGAAAGTAACTATTCGCGGCGTACTGCTGATTTCGCTCGCGCTGGCGCTGAGTGCCTGCGCGAGCGTTCCACCTCCGGTAGATGGTCCGGGCCAGACGGTCGAATGGGAAGTTTTCGGCGCGCCCGACTTGCCTGACCAGAAAGTAACCGTCTGGCTGCCGCCCGAATATGCGGCGCAGCCCAAGCGGCAATTTCCGGTGCTCTACATGTGGGACGGGCAGAACCTGTTCGATCCCGCCGCCACGCATTACGGCAAGGCCTGGATGGTGCAGGACGTGCTCAGGGGCATGGTCGCGCGCGGCGAGGCGAAGCCGCATATTGTGGTCGGAATCTGGTCACCTGAAGGCAAGGACCGTTATCGCGTTTATCTCCCTCAATTCGCAGCCGATAATGCTGGCGGCGATGTGGCTGCGAGCATTGCCGATATGGCGGGTGGCCCGGTGGCCTCGAAAGCCCAGCTGGACTGGGTGGCCGATACCCTGAAGTCGCAGATCGACGAAGAGTACCGCACCAGAACCGGCAGGAAAGATACCACTGTCATTGGCGCCAGCATGGGCGGGATCATGTCCTGTTACGCGATTGTCGCGCGGCCCGACGTGTTCGGACGCGCAGGATGCGTAAGCGCTCATTTCGCTCTGGTTGACCCCGAGCTGGCACCGGCGAACGAAGCGCAGATCGCAGGGCTATGGGCCGATTTCCTCGGAGCAAATCTCGGTGCACCGAGAGGCCGCCGGGTGTGGATGGATCACGGGACCGAGAAGCTCGACGGCTATTACGCCCCTTGGCAGAGGATGATTGCTGCCGATCTTACTGCGCTAGGCTGGCAAGACGGCGAGGATTTCACCGCCCGCGTCTATCAGGGAGCCGAACATGACGAAAATTTCTGGCATGCACGGATGCCGGAAATGCTCGCCTGGCTGTGGCGCAAGGACTGATCTGCACTGCTGAAAAGGGCGGCAGGATCGCTCCCGCCGCCCCTTTTGCCATCAGATGCCGCAGCTACTTCGGATCGGTAGAAACCGCTTCCTCGCCGGTTTGCTGCACGATTTCACCGGACTGGAAAATCGGCGTTTGAGCCGGTGCCGTGCTCGGCGCCACCTCGGTGGCTGTATCAGGGGCAGCAGGTTCAGCTTCCGGAACTGGAACCGCCTCTTCGCCCTGCACCACTACGCCTGACTGGAACACCGGTGACTGCGCAGAAGGAGCTGCCACAACCGGCGGCGTTTCGCCCTGCACGATCTCGCCCGAGCTGAAAATCGGGCCCTGTGTCGGCAGCGAGGCCGTGGTCGCAGGTGCGATTACCACCGGCTGCTGGGCAGTCGATGGCGTCGCAACCGTCGCCTGTGCTTCGCCAGCCACGATGACCGGCTGCGTTATCGGCGAAGGCCCTACGGTCGGTTGCACCGTCGCGCCGGGATAGACTGCATTGGTATAGCCCGTCGTCATGGCCGTGGCGGTCGGCGGTCCATATTGTGAATTCCACGCCGCAAGATCGACACGATAGCGTTCGTAGGCGCGGAAGAAATCTTCGAACACGCTTTCAATCCGCGGCAATGTGCGCGCGGCGAAACTGTCGAGATCCTTGGGGTCGGCCAGCAGTGCTTCCTGGCTGATGGCAAAGGACACGTCGCAGAAATTGTCCATCGCCGGCGGCAGCGCAAAATAATTATACACCTGCGTCATGTAGGTGTCCTGCGCGTCGCGGAAGGTATTCCCGTATCTATCGCGGAATTCAGTCTGCAGGGCACGATTGGTCGCCGAAAGCTGCCGATCATTGCGCTTCAGGAAGGCGCCATAGTTTTCGATGATGCCGTTATGTTCGAAATCACGGCAATTAAGCGCCGCCACATTGAGCGCCGAGCGCAGGTTCCACGTCATTTGCGCCGAGGAGATATTGGCGTTCACCGTCTGGCGGACGCCGTCACCCGCGACCATCGGGATCATCATCGCCGTCGTCGCCCCCATTGGCGGCAGCGGGCGGGCCGGAATGACCACTGGCGGCGGCGGGGGAGGTGGCGGCGGTGGAGGGGGTGGTGGCGGCGGGGTGCAGGCCGCGATTGCAGCAATTCCTGCTGCGACAGCTGCAAATCGGATCGAACGTTGCGTAATGCGGCTCACGGCGCGCCTGCCCTCCTCAAGTATCCTGTAATGCATCATCACCTTTAGTCGATTGACCGGAGATGAAGCACTTCGACACTAGCGAGCGGATAAGACAAAGAAAATGCCCGGAGCGTGAGTTACGCCCCGGGCACGATCAAGCGAGTCTCGCGTGCGATCAATCGCTTGCGACTATTCGCGGCTGCCCATGAAGCTGAGCAGGAACTGGAACATGTTGATGAAGTCCAGATAGAGGCTGAGCGCGCCCAGGATGACTGCCTTGCCGGCAAATTCGGTGCCGCGCAGATACTGGTAATCGGTCTTCAGACGCTGCGTATCGTAAGCGGTAAGACCCGCGAAGATCAGCACGCCAAGGATATTGATCACCAGGCCCATCGCGCCCGACTGGAAGATGAAGGCGTTGAGCAGCATGGCCACGATGATGCCGATCAGACCCATCAGCAGGAAGCTGCCCCAGCCGGAAAGGTCCTTCTGCGTGGTGTAGCCATAGAGGCTCAGGCCAGCGAAGGCAGCAGCCGTTGCAAAGAAGGTCGCAGCGATGGATTCACCCGTATAGACGAGGAAAATCGTCGACAGCGACAGGCCCATCAGCGTTGCAAAGCCCCAGTACATGACATGGAGCGTACCTTTGCTGAACTTGTTTGCGCCGAAGCTCATGGCGAAAACGATCGCCAGCGGCGACAGGACGATGACCCACATAAGCGGGCTGCCGATCAGGCTTGCAGTAAAGCCAGACGAAGCCGCCAGCATGGCAATAATGCCGGTCAGCAGAACGGCAGAAGCCATCATGTTGTAAATCGAAAGCATGTGGGCGCGCAGGCCCGCATCGAAAGTTTCGCGCCGCGCAACGGCGTCTCCGGCCTGCGGCACGGACGTATAGCCCTGCCTCTGGTCGGTGTCGTTCCAATCGGCCATTTCAAATCTCCTTTGAGCAGAGCCAACCAAAGCCCCGCCGATGGGAGTAATATCGTGCGGATCGTCTCTGATTTCAAGCGAAACCGGACCGAATTTGGTTAGTGGAAATCAACCATTTAAGCTGGAGGTTCTACGCCTCGCCGGCGGCGTCCACCATCGCGGCTTCCAGAGCAGCGCGTGGTTCCTTGTCGCCCCACAGCACGAATTGGAACGCGGGATAGAAACGATCGCATTCCTCGACCGCGATCTCCACCAGCGCTTGCGCCTGATCAAGGCTGAGTAGCCCGGCATCGCCCAGCATGGTGCCATTTCGGTAAAGCAGGACCCCGCCATTCGACCAGACGTCAAAGTGTCCGAGCCACATCTGCTCATTGACCATGGCAACCAGTTCATGCGCGGCTGCCCGCTTTTCCGTCGGGATACGGACGTCGGGCAGGCACAATATCTGGAGCACCAGGTCTTCAGGACGCCAGACCCCGCGCAACTGGTATTTCGCCCAGCTGCCCTGGATTTCGCCGGTCATTTCATCCTGCGTCGATTCGCACGGCCAACCGCGCGCTTCGAACAGTGCCACCAGCATATCGAGCGGCGCGGCATCGTCCTCGGCCTCGAATCGCCTGTCGGCGGTGCGCATCATATCTGTCCCGTCCGTCTCATACTGGTCATGTGCCGAAGCAGCCCGCAGCTTGGCAATCGATGCAGGCAAAGGTGCTGGGGAGAAGTTGACGGGCTTGTGCAAAGCCTGTGCACATCTTGCGGATACGGATCGGCGGCGGCCTATTTCAGCTTGCTGATTTCTTCGCCTACTTCGCTCGAAAACGGGAATGCATCGAGCCCGCCCTGCTTCAGCTTGTTGACCATATCCCGTGCAGCATCGCGCGACTCATACGGCCCTGCCAGCAAGCGGTTGGCTTCGCCCCAACGGGTTGTGAAGGGGCCTTTGCCGTCTAACGCACCGTCGGCCTTGCGCGCAATCCGCCGCCAGTCGAACCCAAGTGCAGACAGGTCCTTGCCAGTCGCCACCTGCACCCAATGGCGTGCAGGATGCGCTGGTGGAGGCGGAGGCATTGGCTTCTCCACTTCGCGCGGGACCTTGATGCTCGTGATATCGACCGCCCCGGCACGCGCCGTGCTGTTGCTGCTGGCGAGATCGAAACCGGCAAAGGCCTCGGCAACACTTTGTGCCGGCTCCGGCGGAACCGGTGGCGCAAGCGGCCGCGATTCCACTTGTTGCTGCATTTGAACTGGTTGCTGCGGCTGCGACTGCTGTTGCGGCTGCGAGAATGTAACTTCTACCGGCGGAAGCGCAGCGACCGTCGATGAAGTAGCCTGAACTGCTGGCGCCTGGTCAGTATCAGCAGACCGTGCTGGTGCTGGCTGCGTTGCAACCGGTACCGGTGCGGCATTTCGAGCTATTGGCTGCGTTGTTCGTGCCGCGCTCCGGGCCACCAAATCCGCGGCGCTGGTGGCTGTGCCACTTGGCGCAGCTACTACACGAACCTCGCGGCGGACCGGCTCGGCA
>CBFGON010000009.1:0-42453 GCA_965650395.1 uncultured Qipengyuania sp.
TCGACCATCCGGCCCGAAGTGCTTCACGCCACGTTCGCGCGGCAGGCGGCAGCGCGCGGCGCCGCGCCGATGGTCGATTTTCTCGGTCGAACCTTCAGCTATGCCGAACTTTGCCGTGACGCGCGCCTGTTCGCGCATGGGCTGATCGCCCGAGGGATTGCGCGGGGGGACCGTGTCGGCCTCTTCCTGCCCAATGTCCCCGCCTACGTCTCGGCCTATTACGGGGCGATGATGGCGGGCGCGGTGGTGGTCAATTTCTCGCCGCTCTACACGGTCGAGGAACTGGCGCACCAGGTCGAGGATTCGGGCACGCGGCTGCTGGTTACCCTCGATTCGCCGATGCTGCTGCCCAATGCGCTCAAGGTGCTCGATGGCTCGTCGCTGAAGGAACTGGCGGTGGTCCGTCTCGCCGAAGCGCTGCCGCGTACCAAGAGCCTGCTGCTGCGCACTTTGGGCCGCAAGCAGATCGCCAAGGTTCCGGATCGGCCCGATGTCGCCGCGTGGTCCAGCTGGCTCGCCGAAGGTGACGATGCGTCATTGCCCGAGGTTGCGGTTACCGATCTCGCGCTGCTGCAATATACCGGCGGCACCACCGGCACGCCCAAGGGTGCGATGCTGACCCATGCCAATCTTTCGAGTAATGCGCAGCAGGTCGACATGCTCGACCCGTTCGACCGTGACGAGGCCGATGTGGTAATGGGCGCGCTGCCGCTGTTTCATGTCTTTGCAAATACCTGCGTGCTCAACCGCACAACGGTGCACGGCGGAATGATCGCCATGCTGCCGCGCTTCGAGCCGGGGCAGGTGCTTGCCACGATCACCCGCACAAAACCGCGCGCCTTTCCGGGCGTGCCGACCATGTATCAGGCACTGCTCGACCATAAGGATTTCGAGAAAACCGACTGGTCGAGCCTGCGGGTGTGCATTTCGGGCGGCGCGCCCATGCCCGGCCCGCTGCGCGAGAAGTTCGAGGCCGCCACCGATGTGCGGCTGTGCGAAGGCTATGGCCTGACGGAGAGTTCGGGCGTGGTCTCGGCCAATCCCTATGTCGGACTGCGCAAGCCGGGCACCATCGGTCAGCCAATTCCTGCCACGAATGTGCTGCTGCTCGACAAGGAAGATCCCACCAGCCTTGCCCCCGATGGCGAGCCGGGTGAACTGGTCGTGCGTGGCCCGCAGGTGATGCAGGGATACTGGAACCGTCCCGATGCTGCGGCTGCGACCTTTGCCGAGCATAATGGCGAATCATGGCTGCGCACTGGCGATGTGGCGACGATCGATGAAGACGGGTTCCTCACCATTGTCGACCGGATCAAGGACATGATTGCGGTTGGCGGGTTCAAGGTCTTCCCGAGCCAGGTCGAAGCGGTGTTGCTTGAACATGATGCGGTCAAGGAAGTGCTCGTGATCGGCGTGCCCGATGCCTATCGCGGCGAACAGCCGCAGGCTTATGTCACGCTCAACGAAGGTTTCGAGACCAGCGGCGCGGAGCTTAAGGACTGGCTCAATGCCCGTGTGGGCAAGCACGAGCGGGTGGACGATGTGGTGGTGCGTGAAGATTTGCCCAAAACCATGATCGGCAAGCTCGACCGCAAGGCATTGCGCACCGAAGTACTCGGCTGACGGGCAAAAAGAGAGGGCCGCCTCCGTCGTTGCGGAAGCGGCCCTCGCCCTCTCCTAACTCGTGCATTCAGCTGGCGATAATCAGCTCGGGCTTGCTCGCCTGCTGCGGCGCAGTTGCAGCATGCTTGTCGCGATGCGCGAAACGGCCTTCGACGGTGGCGCCCTGTTCGATGGTCAGCGCGTCGTAGAAAACGTCGCCCTTGATCTTGGCGGAACGCAGGATAACCAGCTCGCGCGCGGTGATCGAGCCTTCAACCGTGCCGGCCAGCCGTGCGCTTTCGGCCTTCACGCTGCCCGCAATGGTGCTGGTTTCGCCCTGCACCAGGCTGGAGCAGGCAATGTCGCCTTCAATATTGCCATCGATGTGCAGATCGGCCGAAGCCTTGATGTCGCCCTTGATCGTGATGTCCGATCCGAAGACCGAGAAAGTCGAATTGCTCTTGCTGGCCATTGGCGTGCTGCGTCCCGGATTAGCGTGCGTTGGCGAGCTGGGGAGCTCGGCGGATTTCTTCGAGAACATGGGGAGCAGTCTCCAGGAAAGTGCGCGGATTGACCGCACGACCGTTGATCCGCACTTCGTAATGGAGGTGCGGACCTGTCGAACGGCCCGTGCTGCCGATACCGCCGATGGTGGCGCCAGCAGCGACCTGTTGGCCGACGCGGGCGTTGAACTTCGACATATGCGCATAGCGCGTCATCAGGCCGTTGCCATGCGTGATCTCGACGACATTGCCGTAACCCGACTTGCGACCGACGAAGGTGACGCGGCCCTTGGCGGCGGCATAGATCGGCGTGCCGGTCGCGCCGCGGAAGTCGAGCCCGCTGTGCATGGCGGCAGCGCCGGTGAAGGGGTCGCGGCGATAGCCATAGCTCGAAGTGACCATTTCGGCGCGTGCGGGCAGGACCTGCGGCACGCTGCTGAGGCCCATTTCCAGCGCTTCCATCCGCGCCATCGACAGGCCGAGCCGTTCGAAGCGCGGGTCGATATCATCGCCGGGGCCGGTCGAAAGCAGTTCCAGCGGACCACCCATCGCCTGGCGTTCGGCGCTGCGCATCATGGCCCTGGGGTCGAGGCCGAGCTTCTTGAGAGCAGCCGCCGCGCGGGCAGAGCGCCAGTCGGCATAACGGGTAAGACCTTCGACCACGGCCAGCTGGCGTGCTTCGATGCGGGCGAGTGCGGCGGCCTGCGGGAATGCGGCGCTGACCTTGTCGACGGTGGCGGCGGCTTCGCCGGTCGAATCGCTGACGGCCGCGTCGCTCTTCATGTCGGCCGGGAGTGTTTCATAAACGCCCTCGATAAACTCCATGCGCTTGTCGAGATCGCTGCTGACTGCCTTGAGATCGTCGCCATAGGCATCGAATCGTTCCTGCGCCGTGGCGACTCGCGCTTCGCGATCGAGCAGCGACAGACGGTCAGCCGTGGCGCGATATTGCGCCCAGCCGGCAATCGCCATCGATAGCGCCCACACCAGTACAACGGCCAGCGCGATCGAGGCAGCGATGATCTGCACGCGCGACGAAATGGTGATGAAGCGGACCTGACCTTCCGATCGCATGAAAAACTCGCGATCCGGAAACCAGCCTCCGATGCGGCTTTGCCAGCCGCGAATGGTGTTCATTATGTTCAAACGACCCGTCCCTTGGTCTTTGTCCCGTGGCCGAGGGCGCTACCGAAGGTTTGTCGAGAAATCGAATCGAGGTTCCCGCGGAATCCATGAGTCGAAGCATCAACGGGACGAGTCGTGTCTTTATGAGAAAATTTTCTGGCAGAAGCGCGCAGCAAATATTGCGTCGGCATTTACCAAAGCATGAGTGATTCGGGCAAATTCACGGGCGCTGACAGGCCTTTGCGACCCTGCTAGGCGGGCAATGATGACACGATCCGGCGCTCCGCTCAGAATCGGGCTGCTCGGCGGCAGCTTCAATCCGGCGCACGGCGGGCATCGCAGGATTTCGCTGTTCGCGCGCGCGGCCCTGGGGCTCGACGAGGTGTGGTGGCTGGTCTCGCCCGGCAATCCGCTCAAGCCGAAGAAAGGCATGGCGCCGCTGGCGGCGCGCGTTTCCTCTGGTGTCGAACAGGCGCGACGGGCGCCGATTCGCGTGACGGCGATCGAACGCGAGCTGGGCACGACCTATACGGTCGACACGCTCCGCGCTCTCAGGCGGCGCTATCCCAGGGTCGAATTCGTGTGGCTGATGGGGTCGGACAATCTCGCCCAGTTCCACCTGTGGCGCGACTGGCGGGGGATCGCGCGCACTATGCCGATTGCGGTAATAGCGCGGCCCGGCTATGATGGCGTTGCTGTCGCGAGCCCCGCGATGGCCTGGCTGAGGCGCTATCGTGTGCCGTTGTCCAGCTTTGCTAATGGGGGCGAATGGAGCGCACCGGCACTGGTGACTTTGCGTTTCGATCCCGATCCGCGTTCGGCCACGGCAATCCGCCGCTCCGATCCCGACTGGGCATCGCGTCACGCCGGTATTTCCTTGCGAGACCAGGTGACACATCGCGCTATCCCGACAGGGGAGGAAAAGACTGCGCCATGATGCGCAATGTCCTTTCCATGCCCCCAAGGCTTAAACCCACCCCCGTATTCAGGAGTACGATCAACGCCTATGACACAGGCGCATACCGATCCGGCCAAGGCCGGCACCGCTTCGGCAAAGGTCATTCACATGGCTGACGCCGGGCAAGACCCGCTGCTTGCACTCGTGCTTCAGCAGCTCGATGACGATCAGGCGCAGGAGGTCGTTACCATCGATCTCGCCGGGAAAAGCTCGATTGCCGATCACATGGTGATCGCGTCGGGCCGCTCGACGCGTCAGGTTGCCGCTATGGCGCAGAAACTGGCCGAAAAGGTCAAGCAGGCAGGGTTCGGTCCGGTCAAGCTGGAGGGACTCCCTGCTGCTGACTGGGTGCTGCTCGACGCAGGCGACGTGGTGGTCCATCTGTTCCGCCCGGAAGTCCGCAGCTTCTACAATCTGGAGCGCATGTGGGCCTTCGGCGACGCACCTCCGGTGGCCGGCACCGCTTGAATGCCTTTCGCTCGCGCCTCCGCGCGAGCGTCCTCGGCGCTGTTCCTTGCCCCGGATCGGGTCCGGGGTCAGAGCGCCTGAGGGCGGGAGCCCCTTCCGGGCCTCCACCGGCCCGGTTCCGGTAAGGCGCCACTTGGCCTGGAATGGTTCGGGCTGCAGGCCCGCAAGGCCGACCGGCCGCCAGCAGCGACGCGACTTTCAGGTCGTGTGAGCGAGGAAAGCCTAAGGGGCCGGATGGCCCCGCCGGCGCTTGAGGCTAAACAAGACCATGCTCCTCCATATCATTGCACGCGGAAAGATTGCACGTTCGCCCGAGGCGGAGCTGGTTGCGCGCTATGAGAAGCGGTTGGCCTGGCCGGTGAAATTTACCGAACTGCCCGAAACCGGCGGGCGCATTCCTGATCCGGCATCGCCATACAAGACCGTGTTGCTCGACGAGCGCGGAAAGGATCTGTCCTCGGAAGATCTGGCCGAAATTCTCGGGCGCTGGCGTGATGACGGGATGCGCGAATGCCGCTTCGTGCTTGGCGCGGCGGACGGTCATTCGCAGCAGGAGCGTGACGGGGCGGATTTGATGCTCGCGTTCGGCAAGGCCACCTGGCCGCATCTGCTGGCGCGTGCCATGCTGGCAGAGCAGCTCTATCGCGCCACCACCATCCTTGCTGGCCACCCCTATCATCGCAGCGGATAATGCGGCACAGAATGCCGAGATGAACCGCTTGTTCGCCCTTTGCCTTGCTGCCGCGCTCGGTGTGGTATTGTGGGCGGGTGCCATTGCCCCGGTCGAAGCGCAGCGCGGAGCCGATTACACCGATGCCGGCGATGCGCGCGAAGCCTTGGCCGCAGCGCGGCAGCAGCAGCGCAATGCTCGTGCCCGGGCGGAGCGTCTCGAACGGCAATCGCTTCAGTCTAGCGAAGCTGCGCAGAAAGCGATCGAGCAGGCCGCCGCGCTCGCCGCGCGGGTTCAACAGTCCGAAGCCGAAATGGCGTTGGCAGAAGCCGAACTTGGTCTGGTCGAAAGCCAGCGTAGCGCGCTTGACCGGCGGTTAGCGCAGCGCCGCGAACCGCTGGTGCGTCTCACCGCAGCGCTGCAGACAATGGCGCGGAGGCCGCTGGTGCTTTCTGCGCTACAGCCCGGATCGTTGCGCGATGTCGTGCATACTCGCGCTGTGCTGGCGAGCGCGGTGCCGGTAGTCCGTCAGCGCACGGCCTCCTTGCGCGGCGCGCTTGAGCAAGCGCGCGCGCTGGAAGAAGAGAGGCGCGCGGCTGTGAACGATTTGCGCGCAGCCGAAGTTCAGCTCGTCAGTCGCCGGCGCGGTCTGGTCGCGCTGGCGCAGAGGGAGCGCACTGCCGCCCGCAGCGCGGCGGGCGGGGCCAGCCGCGAAGCCGAACGGGTTCTCGCGCTTTCAGAGGAAGCACGCGATCTCGATATGCTGGTCGGATCGCTGGAGGCGGCCGGATCGCTCCGCAAACGGCTGGCGGCTTTACCGGGGCCGACCCTGCGGCCCGCGCAACCGGGTGAAGCGCAGCTGCCCGCTCAGCTGCCTGCGCCCGCGGCCAGTGCAACCGCGCCACCTAATCGCTACCAGCTGCCGGTCGCTGGCCGCGTTATCTCGGGTTTCGGCGAGGCAGGCGTGGCGGGATCGCGCGCTTCGGGTGTCACCATTGCGCCACGCACGGCCGCACTGGTGGTCGCGCCAGCCACAGGCCGGATCGCATATGCCGGTCCCTATCGGGGCTATGGCAATATCGTGATTGTCGAGCACGCCAATGGCTGGACCAGCCTCGTGACAGGGCTGGCGACGGTCGAAGTCGATGTCGGCCAGCAAGTCACTGCGGGCTCGCCGCTTGGTCAGGCGACAGCAAAGCAGCCCGAAATCATGCTCGAGCTCAGATTCGAGGGCGAGCCGGTCAATCCGCTCGACCAACTCCGCTGACCTGCCGGTCGAAATCCTGTCGCGTACAGGGCACTTTCCGGCTCATCTTCCATTCACTCCTTGCGCGCTATAGAATGACGCACATCCCAGCTGAGGTAACTGCCCGATGAAATTCGCCGCTCTGGCCCGTTCGGCCGCCCTTGTGACCGCCGTCGCACTGATCCCCGCGACCACCGCCGGGCTGGCCCGTGTGGAAGGCAATGCCGGACCTGAATTCTCCAAGCTGTTCGCGGTCTATCAGCGGGTCAAGGCGAGTTATGTCGAACCGGTCGAAGACGACGTGCTGATCAATGGCGCGATCGACGGCATGCTGGCTGCGCTCGATCCGCATTCGGCCTATCTCGACGGGTCGGACCTGCAGCGGCTCGAAACCATGATCGACGGCAACTATTCGGGCCTGGGCCTTTCAGTCGTCGGCGATGAAGGCGCGGTAAAGGTCATCTCGCCCTTCCGCGGCAGCCCGGCTGACAAGGCAGGCCTCAAGGCCGGTGACTACATCACCCATATCGACGGCAAGCTGATTTACGGGCTGGAGCTCGACGAGGCTGTGGCGCAGATGCGCGGCCCCTCGGGCACTACGATCAAGCTGACCGTGTACCGTCCGGGCCGCGAAGAGCCATTCGATGTCTCTGTAGCCCGCGGACTGATCGAACTCGAACCGGTTACCTGGGAGCTTGAGGCCGGCAATATCGGCCACATCATGGTCAATGAATTCTCGCGCGATGTCGGCAGCGATGTCTTTGCCGCGTGGAAGGATCTGCAGAGCAAATCGACCGGTCGCCTCAACGGGCTGGTGCTCGATCTGCGCTCGAACCCGGGCGGTTCGCTTGACGAAGCGGTGGCGCTGTCCGATCTGTTCCTGACCAAGGGCCAGATCGTTTCCCAGCGTGGCCGCGCGCGCGGCGAAACGATCAGCTATGACGCCGAAACCATGTTCCGCGGCGATATTGCTGGCGGGCTGCCAATCGTCGTCCTGATCGACGCCGGTTCGGCTTCGGCCAGCGAGATCGTGGCAGGTGCATTGCAGGACCATCGCCGTGCGGTGGTGATGGGCGAACGCAGCTTCGGCAAGGGCAGCGTCCAGTCGCTGCTGCCGCTGGGCAATGATGCTGCGCTCAAGCTGACCACGGCGCGCTATTACACGCCTTCGGGTCATTCGGTTCAGGAAGGCGGGATCAAGCCCGACATCACTGTACCGCAGCTGACCGATCCCGATCTTGCCAAGCGCGACAAGTTCATCATGCGCGAGAGCGACCTGCGCGGGCACCTCGTCAACGAACTCGGCCTCAAGGATGAGGACATGGAGGGCGACAAGCGTGACGATCCACGGTTCCAGAAAACCGCCGAACAGCTCAAGTCCGAAGGGATCGAGGATTTCCAGCTGCATTATGCGCTGGAAACACTGCGCCGCACTTCACCCAGCGCCGTTGCGGTGCGCAAGAAGTAACGCTAGCAACCGCGCACAATGACCGACACGCCTTCCATGCGCCTGGCGCAGCGTCTCGCGCTGGCAGCGCCTGCATTGCTGCTGGGCGGCGCCTATGTCTCGCAATTTGGCTTCGGCCTCTATCCATGTGAAATGTGCTGGTGGCAGCGCTGGCCGCATTTCGCAGCCCTGGCCTTCGCTGCCGTATCGTTTTTTGTGCCGACGAAGCGCCAGTTGGTGGCGCTGGCGGGCATTGCGATCCTTGTTTCGGGCGCAATCGGCCTGTTCCATGCCGGCGTCGAATACGGCTGGTGGGAAGGGGTAACCTCCTGCGCGGCGATCAGTGTGGCGGGCGAAGGCCAGAGCGCACTCGATGCGATCCTCGCCACGCCGCTGGTGCGGTGTGACGAGCCGGCCTGGACATTGTTCGGCGTGAGCCTGGCGGGTTTCAATTTCCTGTTCTCGACCGCCGCTGGCGTCGCGATCCTGGCCCTGCTGCGCAAGGATATGCGCGCATGAGCCGCACGCCCGACCATATCGCGCGCATGATCCGTGTCGACCAGGCGGGCGAGTTTGGTGCGACCCGCATCTATGCCGGGCAATTGGCGGTGATGGGTGACCGCGGGCGCGATTCGGCGGAAATTGCCGGCATGGCCGAACAGGAAGCCGGGCACCTCGCCAAATTCGACGCGTTGATGGCGCGTCGCGGGGTGCGGCCGACCGCGCTCCAACCCTTCTGGGATCGTGCAGGCTTCGCGCTGGGTGCCGTTACCGCGCTGATCGGGCCGGAAGCGGCGATGGCCTGCACGGCGGCGATCGAAACCGAGATCGACCTGCATTACTCCAAACAGCTCGATGCGCTGGAAGACAGCGGCGAAGATCCCGAGCTTGCTGCCATGATCGAGGAATTCCGCGAAGACGAGCGCGAACACCGCGATGCGGCGCTGGCGGCAGGTGCGGAACGTGCACCGGCCTATCCGCTGCTCTCGGGCCTTATCCGCTTGGGATGTCGCGCTGCCATTCGCATATCGGAGCGCGTGTGACGGGAACCCGCCACTGCCTTTGCGCGCTTCATAGACAGTTCACCCGCCCGGGCGCCTAACCGCCCACGCAAAACAGGTTTTCACGAGGTTTCCATGTCCAGGCCGCTCCTTGCTCTTGCTGCTCTCGGTTCCGCGTTCATGGTCGCGCCTGCCGCTGCGCAGCAGCCGGTCGACACGGGCGATGATCGCTACAACATGGTCGTGGTCTATGGCGACGATGCCTGTCCGGTGAGCGATGGCGACACTATCGTGGTCTGCGCACGCAAGGCGGAAAGCGAACGCTTCCGTATTCCCGAAGCGCTGCGGTATTCCACCGATCCGGCCAACCAGAGCTGGGCACAGCGGGTCGAGAAGCTGGAAATGGTGGGCAAATTCGGCACGCTGTCCTGCACTCCGGTGGGCGCGGGCGGCTGGACCGGCTGTACGCAGGAAATGATCGACAAGGCCTATGCCGACAAGGCCGAAGGGCGCGATGTGCGATTCTCGCAGATCATCGCCGATGCGCGGGCCGAACGTCTCTCGACTATTGATGATGACGCCGAGGCAACGCAGCGCGATGTCGAAATGATCGAGCGCGAATATATGCAGCGGCTCGAGAACGAGCGCGCTGCGCCGACGCCTGACGAGGCAAGTGCAACCGCAACGGCTGAAGCAACCGTTGTGGCGGGCGAGGAAGCACCAAAAACTGACGAAGAGTTGCCCGAAGGTTGATTCCAGCTATCGCAGGTTAACCCTTTGGGGTTAGGGAGCCGGCATGGCTAAGGCACCCAGAATCCTCACTGTCTTCGGCACCCGTCCCGAAGCAATCAAGCTGTTTCCGCTGGTCCATGCGCTCGACGCTGACGAGCGTTTCGTTTCGCGGGTCTGCGTTTCGGCGCAGCATCGCGGGATGCTGGATCAGGTGCTCGAGATTGCGGGCATCACGCCTGACCACGATCTCGACCTGATGACGGACGGGCAGACGCTTGACGAGCTCACCGCGCGGGCGCTGACCGGGATCGGCCGCGTGCTCGATGAAGAGAAGCCCGACTGGGTGGTGGTGCAGGGCGATACCACCACGGTGATGGCGGGCGCGCTGGCGGCCTATTACCGCCAGATTCCGGTCTGCCACGTCGAGGCGGGTCTGCGGAGCGGCGATATCTATCGCCCCTGGCCCGAGGAAGTGAACCGCCGCGTGGTCGGCACTTTCGCCAGGCTGCATTGCGCGCCGACCGAAACCAGCGCCGAGGCCTTGCGGCGCGAGAATGTCGATCCGGCCACGGTCCATGTCACCGGCAATACGGTGATCGACGCGCTCAAATGGGTGACCGCGCTGATTGAGCGCGAGCCGCAGCTGGCGGCCGGACTGGCCGATCTGGAAGCGCGTTTCGCGGGCAAGCGGATCATCGGCATGACCAGCCACCGGCGCGAGAATTTCGGCGACGGCATGCAAAATATCGCCAATGCGGTTAAGAATATCGCATCACGCGATGATGTTGCGGTTATTTTCCCCGTTCACCTCAACCCCAACGTCCGCGCCGTGATGAACGAGCAGCTTGCCGGGCTCGACAATGTCGCGCTGATCGAGCCGCTCGATTATCCGCATTTCGCCCGTCTGCTCGACATCAGTTACCTGATGCTGACCGATAGCGGCGGGGTTCAGGAAGAGGCGCCTGCGCTGGGCAAGCCGGTGCTGGTAATGCGCGAGACGACCGAGCGCCCTGAAGGCGTTGCTGCTGGCACCGCCAAACTGGTCGGCACCGATGCCGATGTTATCGTGCGCGAAACCAACCGCCTGCTGGACGATGAAACCGCCTATGCTGCCATGGCGCGCGCGCATAATCCCTTTGGCGACGGGCATTCCGCAGCGCGCATTGCCGATCTGCTCGCAAGCACCTGAAACAACGTTACTGTTAAATTTACCGTCCTGGGCTAGTCAGCCTCAAAGCGAACAGGGAATTGTACTCAATGCGTGGTGATACCAAGCCCGACGTCTGCGTAATCGGCCTCGGCTATATCGGCCTGCCAACGGCAGCCATCATTGCCCGCGCGGGCTGCCCGGTGCTGGGCATCGACGTGTCGCAGAATGTGGTCGACACGATCAACCGCGGCGAAATCCATATCGAGGAAGTCGATCTCGACGGGCTGGTGCAGGCGGTGGTCAACCGCGGTCTGCTCAAGGCCGCGACCGCGATTGCGCCCGCCGATGTGTTCGTGATCGCCGTGCCGACCCCGTTCGAACATGACGGCAAGCACACGCCCGATATCTCCTATGTCCTCGATGCGGCGGAAAAGGTCGCCAGCGTGCTGAAGAAGGGCGACACGGTAATCCTCGAATCGACCTCGCCCGTCGGCACTACCGAACAGATGCGCGACCGGATTGCCGAATTGCGCCCCGATCTGCACATGCCCGGCATCGGTGATGGCCAACCCGATGTCAGCATCGCCTATTGCCCCGAACGCGTGCTGCCCGGCAAGATCCTCGAGGAACTGACGCATAATGATCGTTCGATCGGCGGCATCACCCCGCGCTGTGCGCGCAAGGCGCTGGCGTTTTACAAGCGCTTCGTGAAGGGCGAATGCGTCACCACCGATGCGCGCAGCGCGGAAATGACCAAGCTGGTCGAAAACAGCTTCCGCGATGTTAATATCGCCTTCGCCAACGAACTGTCGATGATCGCCGACAAGCAGGGCCTCGATGTGTGGGAGGTAATTCGCCTCGCCAACCGGCACCCGCGCGTCAACATCCTCACCCCCGGCCCGGGCGTGGGCGGGCATTGCATCGCGGTCGATCCGTGGTTCATCGTCCATGGCGCGCCCGACGAGGCAAAGATCATCCGCCAGGCGCGCGATACCAATGACGCCAAGATGCACCATGTGGTCGCACGGGCTAAGGCGCTGGTCGAAGCCAATCCGGGCGCGAAGATCGCCTGCCTCGGCCTCGCCTTCAAGGCCAATATCGACGATTTTCGAGAGTCACCGGCACGTTACGTCGCCGCCAGCCTCGCGCGCGAATATGGCGACCGCGTGCAGGTGGTGGAACCCTATGCGGGCGAACTGCCGCGCGAATTCGACGGCACCGGCGCCACCCTCGTCGATATCGACACCGCGCTGGAGGATTGCGGCGTGATCGTCGTGCTGGTCGACCACGATGTGTTCAAGGTCATCCCGCCCGAGGAACGCGCGGGCGCGGCGGTTTACGACACGCGGGGGATCTGGCCGGACGTGGGGTAGGCTTAAGCATTGTTGAGGTCTGATCTGACGCAAAGTCGGCAGTTTTCACTTGGAAAAACGAAGCGGCCGCCCTTCTCAAACAAATGGGGTGTGTTAGTCGCCCACCAATCTGCGGCATCTGGTCGAGCCTGGCGCAGGCGCGCAACGGCATCGGCGGCGGAAACCACGTAACCGTTCATTTTTACAGATTTTCCAAGAAGCACAGCGATACATTGCCCAATCCTCGATTTTGGCCCTGACAACACACCCAATGTTGGCATTTCATTCGCCGTGATCGAGATGGATTCAAGGATGATGCCGACCCAAGCATCTCTGACCCAATCGGGCGCCTCGCCGTCGGGCCGCGAAATAATTTCGATCAGACTGAGGCTTTTGGGCTGAGGCATCCTCCTGATTTCAACCGCCGTGATATCCCCGATACCACTCAACAAACGCGGGCACGCCCGCTTCGATGCTGGTGGTCGGCTGGTAGCCGATATCGCGCTGGATCGCGTCGATGTCGGCGTAGGTGGCTTCGACGTCGCCTGCCTGCATCGGTAGATATTCGATCTCGGCCTTCTTGCCGCAGGCCTGTTCGATCAGGTCGATGACCCTGGTCAGCTTCTCGCTGCGGTGGTTGCCGATGTTGTAGAGCGCGTGCGGCTTCACGCTGCCGCCCGCCTTTTCCGCACCATCGTCAGCCGGCGGCTTGTCGAGGCAGGCGACCACACCGCTGACGATATCGTCGATGAAGGTGAAATCGCGCCACATCTCGCCCTGGTTGAACACCTTGATCGGGCGACCGGCAAGGATCGCATCGGTGAACAGCCACAGCGCCATGTCGGGCCGCCCCCACGGACCATAGACGGTGAAGAAGCGCAGTCCGGTCAGCGGGATGCGGTAGAGATGGGCGTAAGTTTCGCTCATCAGTTCGTCCGCGCGCTTGGTCGCGGCATAGAGCGAGACGGGGTGGTCCACCCGGTCTTCCACCGCAAAAGGCAGCTTGTCGTTCCCGCCATAGACGCTGGAGGAGCTGGCATAGACCATGTGCCGCACGCCGCGATGCCGCGCGACTTCCAGCAGGTTGACGTGCCCCATCAGATTGGATTCGACATAGGCGCGCGGGTTTTCGAGGCTGTAGCGAACCCCCGCCTGCGCGCCGAGGTGGATGATCGCGTCGAATGCCTCGTCATCGAGCACATCGCTCAACGCCTTCCAGTCGGCGAAATCGACATGCTGGAAATGGAATTTCTCGGGCGCCTGCTCAGCCAGATGGACCAGCCGGTCCTGCTTCAGGCTGACCTGGTAATAATCGTTGAGATTATCGATCCCCAGCACCTCATCGCCGCGCGCGCACAGCCGCTCGGCCACGGCTGCGCCGATGAAACCCGCCGCTCCGGTAACGAGAACACGCAAGCCCGCGTCAGCCCTTGTCGAGCGCGATGTCGGGCGCGTCTTCCTGCTTCATGCCCACGACATGATAGCCTGCATCGACATGATGCGTCTCGCCCGTCACGCCGCTCGACAGATCGGAGAGGAAATAGAGGCCCGAGCCGCCGACATCCTCGATCGTGACATTGCGGCGCAGGGGCGAATTGTATTCGTTCCACTTGAGGATGTAGCGGAAATCGCCGATCCCGCTGGCCGCCAGCGTCTTGATCGGCCCGGCGCTGATGGCGTTGACGCGGATGTTCTGCGGGCCGAGATCGTTGGCGAGATATTTGACGCTGGTTTCCAGCGCCGCCTTGGCCACACCCATGACATTGTAATGCGGGATGACCTTTTCCGCGCCGTAATAGGTCAGCGTCAGGATACTGCCGCCTTCGGGCATCATTGCGCGCGCCCGCTGCGCCACCGCGACCAGCGAATAGGCCGAGATGTTCATCGTCATCAGGAAATTTTCGAGGCTGGTATCGACATAGCCGCCGCGCAGCTCGGTCTTGTCGGAAAAGCCGATGGCGTGGACCACGAAATCGATCGTATCCCAGCGCGCCTTGAGCGTATCGAACGCACGGTCGAGTGCGTCCATGTCCGATACGTCGCAATCGAAGATGAAATCGCTGCCCAGCTGCGCCGCCAATGGCTCGACCCGCTTCTTCAGCGCATCGCCCTGATAGGAAAACGCCATTTCGGCGCCCTGTTCGGCGAGCTTCTGCGCAATGCCCCAGGCCAGCGACTTGTCGTTGGCGAGCCCCATGATCAGGCCCCGTTTTCCGGCCATCAATCCGCTCATGTCACGTCCTCTTTGCTTTCCGATGCACGTTTGGCTGCGGCCCTTTTGCGATCATCTGCCTGCCCGACCCAATTCATTTCTTCCTCGGGCGTTTCGGCGAGTGCCGCGTTAAGTTCCGCGCCGATAACCACACCAAGCCCGACAAGCCAGAAAAAGAACAGCGCAATCATGATGCCGGCAAGGCTGCCATAGGTCAGATCGTAACTGAAAAAGCTGCGCAGCACCGCGGGCATGGCGACAGTAACCGTGATCCACCAGAGGGTTGTCGCCAATGCGCCGGGCCATTTGGGATAGCGGCGCTTGCGGTAGGCGGAGGGGGTCAGCGTGTAGAAGATCAGGTAAAGCGAGCCGAACAGCGCCAGCGCGGGCACGATACGCGTCAGCCGCAGGGCACTGGCCCAGTCGACCAGCGCGGGGAAATAGGCGTCGATCACTTCCTGCGCGGTGCTGATCAGGAATTGCGCGATCAGCGATGCCATCAGCAGCAGCACCGCGCCCACGATCAGCCCGGCAGAGAACAGGCGGTATTTCCAGAAGGCCTGCGTTGCCTTGGTGCCATAGGCGCGGCGCAATATGTCACGGATTGTCTCGATCAGGCTCGATACGGTCCACAGCCCGACCAGCCCGCCCAGCCACAGCAGCAAGCCGCTGCGGGCGTTGATCACGTCGCGCGCCACCGGTTCGATGACATTGCCGACGACAGGCGGCAGCGCCACCAGCACGGCATTGACCGTCGCGGCACGCTCGCTCTCTTCGCCGATGGCAGAAAAAACTGCTGCGCCGAGGATGAAGAACGGGAAGATCGCCAGCATCGACAGATAGGCGAGATTGCCGGCATGGATGAAGCCGTCGTTATAGGTGCCGACCAGGGTGCGCTTGGCGACATTCCATGCGCGCGTGCCGGGGCCGACCTGTTTGGCAACGCGGCTGCGCAGATGCGCCGCCTCCTTGCGCCGTGCTTCCGGCGAGAGGAAATGGATTTCACGCTCTTCCGGTTTTAGAAGATCGTCGGAAGACAAATGCTTACACTCCGAGCTTGCTGCGCGGTTCGCTTTCGTCCTTCCACCCTTCGAGGCGCTTGGCAAGTTCGTCCAGGCCTTTCGGGAGCTGGATTTCCAGCGTCACCAGCTGGTCGCCCCGGTTGCCGTTCTTGTGGGTGAAGCCCTTGCCCTTCAGCCGCAACACAGTGCCGCCGCTGGTGCCCGGCTGAATCGTCATCATCACCGGACCATCTACGGTGGGCACGCGCACCTTGCCGCCATTGACCGCTTCATCGAGCGTGATCGGCAGGTCGAAACGCACATTATCGCCATCGCGCTGGAACAGCTTGTGCCGGTCGATCTCGATCGTCACCAACCCGTCACCTGCGCCGCCCGGGCCTTGCTCGCCCTTGCCCTTGAGCCGCATCTGGGTGCCGTTCTCGACTCCCTTGGGCAGCTTGAGGTCGATCGTCTTGCCATCGGCGAGCGTAATCCGCTGGTCCTTCAGCGTGGCGGCATCGGTGAAGGCGACGCGCAAGCGATAGCCGATGTCTGCGCCTTTGCGCGGCGGTGCCTGCCGCCTGCCGCCAAAGGGATCGCCGCCGCCGCGCTGGCCGCGACCGCCGCCGAACAGCCCTTCGAAAATGTCGCCCAGGTCGACATTCTCATTGCTGAAACCTTCGAAATCCTGCGCGCTGAAGCCGCGCTGCCCGCCGCCCCCGCGAAAGCCGCCGCCGCCCATTCCGGCGAAGGGATTGGCGGGATTGCCCTCCATATCGATTTCGCCGCGATCGAACTGCGCGCGCTTGTCCTTGTCGGACAGCAGATCATAGGCCTTGGTCACATCCGAAAAGCGTTCGGACGCCTTGGGATTGTCCTTATTCTTGTCGGGGTGAAGCTCTTTGGCGAGCTTGCGATAGGCGCTCTTGATGTCCTTCTCGGTCGCAGAGCGGGTGACGCCAAGGGTGGAATAGGGATCGGCCATTGCGTGTTAGCTAGGTGGAACAGCATTCGGGCGCAAGCGGCGAGGCTTTCCTACGCTGATTCGCAGGGCTAGAGGGATGAACATGTCTGTGCCGAACCCGTTCCATTCCGCCTTGACCGCGCTTGATGGCGCGGTTTTGCCAGCGGTCCGGTTTTTAGCTCAGAACAGTGTAACACGTGTAACACTTTTCAGGGTCGTCCGATGAAAGCTGAACAAAGCGCCATTCCGCAGACCGACCCCTTCACCCTGTTCGAAGAATGGTATGGCGAAGCCAAGGAGGCCGAGCCCAATGATCACAATGCGATGGCGCTGGCCACGGCAACGGCCGATGGCCTGCCTTCGGTGCGCATGGTGCTGCTCAAGGGTCACGGCTCGGGGCTGGGTGATGGCGGCGGTTTCGTCTTCTACACCAATGCGCAAAGCCGCAAGGGCGAGGAAATCCGCACCAATGCCCATGCCGCGCTGCTGTTCCACTGGAAGAGCCTGCGCCGCCAGATCCGCATCGAAGGTCCGCTGACCGAAGTGAGCGCGGATGATGCCGATGGGTATTTCCACTCGCGCCCACGCGTCTCGCAGATCGGCTCGGCAGCTTCGGACCAGTCGCGTCCCCTGCCCGATCGGCAGCTCTATCTCGACCGTGTTGCGGCGCTGGAGGAGCGCTTCCCCCAAGGCGATATACCGCGCCCCTCGCACTGGACCGGCTTTCGCCTGACCCCGATGAGGATCGAGTTCTGGCGCGACCGCGATTTCCGCCTGCATGACCGCCGCCAGTTCACCCGTTCGGGGCCGGGCGAGGCGTGGTCGAATACGCTGCTCTATCCATGAGCGCTCCGCATGTGCATGATCGCGCCAGCCTGACGCGCGGTGCCGCGCTGGCCTCTATCGCGATGGCGGTGTTCCTCGTCTCGCTGAAAAGCTGGGCCGCATGGCGCACCGGATCGACTGCAATGCTGGGCAGTCTGGCCGATTCGGCGCTCGACCTGATTGCCAGTTTCGCCACGCTGGTGGGCGTGTGGATCGCCGCCAAGCCGGCTGACGAGGATCACCGTTTCGGGCATGGCAAGGCCGAGGCGCTGGCGGCCATCGTGCAGGTCATGCTGATCTCGATTTCGGCTTTCGGCATCGCGATCCGCGCGATCGACCAATTGCTGCAGGGCGGGCAGACGGCGGCGGCGGAAACCGGGATCGGCGTTTCGCTTGTGGCCATCATCGCCACGCTCGGACTGCTGGCGTGGCAGCGCTATGTGATCGCGCGCACCGGCAGCCTCGCGATCAAGACAGACAATGTGCATTATCAGTCGGACCTGCTGCTCAACCTTGCTGTGATCGCGGCATTGGCGCTCGATCAATATGCCGGTTTCACGCGCGCCGATCCGCTGTTCGGGCTCGCCATCGCATTGTGGCTGGCCTGGGGCGCATGGCACGCGGCGCGTGAGGCGGCAGACCATCTGATGGACAAGGAATGGCCCGATGAACGGCGCGAGGAATTCCTCGCGGTACTGGCGCGCCAGCCGGGCCTGCGCGGCGTGCATGACCTGCGCACGCGGACCAGCGGGGCGCAGGACTTTGCGCAGTTTCACGCGGCGATGGATGGTTCGATGCCGCTGCGCGATGTCCATCGGTTGATGGACGAGATGGAAGCGCGGATCGAAGCCGAATTCCCCGGCGTCGAAGTGCTGATCCATCCCGACCCCGAGGGCCTGGTCAATGAAAGCGGCGTCGCAGCCGAAGAACTGCTGCCCCATGCAAAGGAGAGCGAGGCATGAGCATGCCCATTCGCTATTGGCATGTCGATGCCTTTGCCGACCGGGCCTTCACCGGCAATCAGGCTGCGGTCATGCCGCTCGATGCTTGGCTGCCGGACGATGTGCTGCTTGCCATCGCCGAAGAGAACAATTTCGCCGAGACCGCCTTTGTCGTGAAGGATGAAAGCGGTGCAGCGGAGTGGGAATTGCGCTGGTTCACGCCGGCCGAGGAGGTGGCGCTATGCGGCCATGCGACGCTGGCGAGCGGGCATGTGCTGCTGGGCCGCGACGGCGGCGAGCGGGTAACCTTCCGCACGCGCAGATCAGGCGTGCTCGAAGTGCGGCGCGGCGCTGCCGGTTACGAACTGGGCTTGCCGCTGATTGCCAGCGCGCCAGCCCAGCTTGATGATATGGCCTGGCTGCTCGGTTCAGCGCCGCTGGAGATGTGGCGCAGCGATCTGGGCTACAACATCTTCCTCTATCCCGATGAAGCCGCGGTGCGTGCGATCGAGCCCGATTTGCGTGGCCTGGCGGCGCTGGGGAACGACCAGTTCATTCCCACAGCTCCGGGCAGCGATACCGATGTCGTCAGCCGGGTGTTCGTGCCCGGCGGCGGGGTGGACGAGGACAGCGTGACCGGCTCCGCTCACGCGGCACTGACGCACTTCTGGGCCGAGCGGCTGGGGCGTGACAGCTTCACCGCGCATCAGGCATCGCAGCGCGGCGGCATGCTGATCTGCCGCCGAGCGGGCGATCAGGCGTGGCTGGGCGGCCCGTGCGTGACAGTGGTGGAAGGGACGTTTTACGTGCCCGAAACGGGGTAAAGTTCTTCGATATCGGCCAATTGCTGCAACATGGCCTTGCGTTCGGGCGCATTGGAATGGCCCAGCCGCACGATCGTCAGCCCCTGCTGCGGCGAGATGATCACATACTGCCCCATGTGGCCGATCATCGCGAACATGCTATGCGGCGCACGGTCGGGGTAGAGCGGGCTTTCCTCGCCCTTGGGCACGGGCCGGTTGAGCCAGGTCTGCAAGCCATATTGCGGCGATCTCGGGCTGGGCGTGACCATTGCTTCGATCCAGCTGCGCGGCACCACCTGCTCGCCACGGTCGGAGCCCTTGTGGCGCAGCAGCTCGCCGAACTTGGCCCAGTCGCGCGCGGTGGCATGCATCAGGCTTCCGCCGATCAACGTGCCTGCGCGGTCATATTCGGGGATGATCGAGGTCATCCCCAACCGGTCGAACAGCCGCGCATGGAGATAATCGCTCACCGCCCTGCGGCGCGCTTCCGGTTCTTTGCTGTCCGTCAGCGTCCTCGCGGCGATGTCGGACAGGATCACGGTGGTGTTGGAGGAGTACTCGAACTTTGCCCCCGGCTCCGCCTCTGGCGGCTGGGCCGTGGCAAAGTCTGCCATGTCATCGCGATAGTCGAGGAACAGCATCCGCACCTCGCTGCTCTCATAGGGCGGATCGCCGGCTTCGGTATGCTCGAGCCCGCTGCGCATCTGGAGCAGGTGGCGCAGGGTGATATCGGCACGCGGATCGCCGCTGCGTTGCCAGCGCGGTACGGGCGCCGGCGCATCGAGCTGAAGCATCCCGTCACCCACCAGCATGCCGATCATCACTGCAGTGACGGTCTTGGCCATCGACCAGCTGACGAAGCGCGTGTCCGGCCCATAACCGGGCGCATAGCGTTCAGCCGCCAGCTTGCCGTTGTGCATCACGATCAGCGCGCGGGTCTCGCCAAGACCCTCCATGGTGAAGAGATCGTCAACCTCGCGTGCCAGCGCTTGCGTCGGAGCGCCCGGATCCTTGGTGATGGCGGCCAGCGCTTCTTCGCTCAGCGGCGGCGGCTCGGCTGGGCCGGGCGAACCGCATCCGCCAAGGCTTGTGGCGAGCAGGGTAAGGGCGATAAGGGGGCGCGTCCGCAAATGCATGCGGGCGTCACTCGCATGAGGATATCGCGCCCGCAATGGCGAAAAAACGCTCGCTCCCTTCGCGCCGCTGGTTGTGGCTTGTGCTTGTCGTGGTCGCACTGTTGGCGGCGGCGTGGATATTCCTTGGTGACGGCCTGCGCCGGACTGGTCAGGCCGGCACCGCTTACGCCGCGCATGTCGGTTGCTCATGCCGCTATATCGGCGGGCGCAGCATTGACGATTGCGCCAAAGACAAGCTCGAAGGCATGGAACTGGTCAGCCTGAGCGACGACGAGGCCACGCAGAGCGTCACGGCTACCATTCCGTTCGTGGCGACCGACACGGCGACCTATCGCAAGGGCTATGGCTGCGTGCTCAGGGAGTGGGAGGACTAAGCCGCTTCACGCAGGAAGGCCGCATAGGCATCGCGCAAGCCCTCTTCGAGAGCAATTGAATGCGTCCAGCCCAGCGCGGCGAGGCGCGAGGTGTCGAGCAGTTTGCGCGGCGTGCCGTCAGGCTTGCTGTGATCACACTCGATCGGACCATCATAGCCAACCACCTGGGCCACCAATGCTGCCAGCTCGAAGATGGCGATATCCTTTCCCGCGCCGACATTGACGGGACCTTCGCCGGAATAATGTTCCAGCAGGAAGATGCAGGCATCCGCGAGATCGTCGACATGCAGGAACTCGCGCTTCGGCGTGCCGCTGCCCCAGATGGTGACGCTTCGGGCACCGGACAGCTTCGCATCATGCATCCGCCGGATCAGCGCCGGAATGACATGGCTGCTCGCGGGATCGTAATTGTCGCCCGGGCCATAGAGATTGGTCGGCATCGCCGAAATGAAATCGCAGCCATATTGGCGGCGATAGGCATCCACCAGCTTGAGCCCGGCGATCTTGGCGATGGCATAGGGTTCGTTGGTCGGCTCAAGCGCGCCGGTGAGCAGCGCCTCCTCGGCAATCGGCTGATCCGCGAATTTGGGGTAGATGCAGGAAGAGCCGAGGAACAGCAGCTTGCCTGTGCCCTGCCGCCGGGCCGCTTCGATTACATTCGCGGTAATGGCGAGATTGTCATAGAGGAACTCGCCCGGCCGCATGGCATTGGCCATGATCCCGCCAACGCGCGCCGCTGCCAATATCACAACATCGGGGCGATTGGCGGCGAACCAGGCGCGCACATCTGCCTGTTCGCGCAGGTCGATCGAGCGGTCGGCAGTCAGGACCGTGCAATCCTCACGCGCCAGCCGTCGGACAAGCGCGTTTCCGACCATTCCGCCATGCCCGGCGACAAGGATGCGTTGGCCGGCGAGCGAATAGATCGTCACGGCCGGTTTGCGCGCATGGCGGCGAGGTCTGCATCGACCATTTCGCGCGCCAGTTCGCGCACGCCCACCTGCGCCTCCCAGCCGAGCATCCCTTTCGCCCTGGCCGGATCGCCGAGCAGGAAATCGACCTCGGTTGGGCGGAAATAGCGCGGATCAATCTCAACAAGGCAACGCCCGCTACTGGCGCAATAGCCCTTCTCATCCTCTCCTTCACCGCGAAATTCGAGCGCGATTCCCGCATCCTCGAACGCCCAGCGGGTAAAATCGCGCACGCTGGTGCCGGTGCCGGTGGCCAGGACATAATCAGCCGGCGCATCCTGCTGCAGCATCATCCACATGCCGCGCGCATATTCGCGAGCATGGCCCCAGTCGCGCACCGCATCGAGATTGCCGAGGTAAAGCCGCTCCTCACGGCCCAATGCGATTGCCGCCGCGCCGCGGGTGATCTTGCGCGTCACGAAAGTCTCGCCGCGCACCGGGCTTTCATGGTTGAACATGATCCCGCAGCTTGCATGCAGGCCATAAGCCTCGCGGTAGTTCACCGTGATCCAATGGGCATAAAGTTTGGCCACGGCGTAGGGGCTGCGCGGATAAAAGGGCGTTGTTTCGCTTTGCGGCGTTTCCTGTGCCTGCCCGAACATCTCGCTGGTAGAAGCCTGGAAGAACCGCGTGCGGCCCTCCAGCTTGAGGATACGGATCGCCTCAAGCAAGCGCAGTGTCCCCAGCGCATCGGCATTGGCGGTATATTCGGGGGTCTCGAAACTCACCTGTACATGGCTTTGCGCGGCGAGGTTGTAGATCTCGTGCGGCTGCACTTCCTGCACCACGCGGATGATATTGGTGGCATCGGTGACATCGCCGAAATGCAGGTGCATCTGCGGCGTATCGACATGCGGATCTTCGTAGATATCCTCGATCCGGCCGGTGTTGAACGAGGAAGAGCGCCGCTTGACGCCATGAACCTCGTAGCCCTTCTCGAGCAGCAGGCGGGCAAGGTAAGACCCGTCCTGTCCGGTGACCCCGGTGATCAGCGCCCGCTTGGTCGACAACCCATATCTCCTGTTTGCCTGCGGCTTAAGGAGATTGCGTTGCCTTTTGCAAGGGGAGGTCAGCTTGCGCTGGTGTCCGTTGAATCGATCCAGCCGCCGCCAACAACCCGGTCCCCGGCATAGAGCACTGCAGCCTGGCCCGGCGCGACACCATATTCGGGTGCGGCAAAACGGATGCGCGTGGCAGCGCCAAGTCCCAGCGATCCTTCCAGCGTGACCGGTACGGGCTTTGCCAGACTGCGCACCTTGGCAGTCAGCGGCTGGTCGGGAAGTGGGCCGATACGGTTGGTTTCAATCAGTGCCGCGCTATCGACCGCAAGCATACGTTTGGGCCCGACGCGGACTTCGGCGGAAGCGGCATCGATCTCTACCACATAAAGGGGTTCGGCCTGGCCGCCGATCTCCAGCCCGCGGCGCTGACCAACCGTATAGTGGATTATGCCTTTGTGCTCGCCCAGCGTTTCGCCGCTGGCGGCGTGAACCATCTTGCCCGGTCGTGCGCCTTCGGGCCGCAGTTTGGTGACGATCCTGGCGTAATCGCCATCGGGAACAAAGCAGATGTCCTGACTGTCGGGCTTGGCAGCATTGCGCAGCCCCGCTGTTTCGGCCAGCTCGCGCACTTCGGTTTTGGGCAGGCCGCCCAGCGGGAAGCGCAGATAATCGAGCTGCGCTTCGGTGGTGGCGTAGAGGAAATAGGACTGGTCGCGCGCGGGATCGAGTGCGCGATGCAGCTCTGCTCCTGCAGAACCCATTGTTCTGCGGACATAATGACCTGTTGCCAGGCAATCCGCTCCCAGTTCGCGCGCCATGGTGAAAAGGTCGGTGAACTTGGGGCCCATGTTGCAACGGATGCAGGGTACCGGCGTGCGCCCGGCGAGATATTCGTCGGCAAATCCCTCTACCACTTCTTCGCGAAAGGCGCTTTCGTGGTCCGAGACATAATGCGCGATGCCCAACCGTTGGGCGACAGCGCGCGCATCAGCAATATCGTCACCGGCGCAGCAGGCGCCCTTGCGCCCTGTGGCCGCGCCGTAATCGTAAAGCTGAAGCGTAATGCCAATCACTTCCGCCCCGCTCTGAGCGGCCAGGGCGGCGACGACCGAGGAATCGACACCGCCCGACATGGCAACCACGATCCGGCAATCGGACGCGGGTCGCGGAAGATCGAACAGCCCGGCGGCGGCGGCCGGGTCGAGGAGGCGGGATTCGGGCATGGCGGGCCCCTTACACGGCCAGGGGGCTTGCCTCCAGTATTTACCGGTTTGCGCGGCGGACGATGTTTCACACACTCTTTACCATGTTGGGTTATCCCCAGCAGAATGTTTGAGGGGCACATCAACAAGAAGAATTTCGCGCAGGCACGCGAAAGCGAGGTTTTGCACCAGTTTCGGTGGACCGAACTGGTTGCAAAGCTCTCCGCGACTCGCGAATTGCGCGAAGAGCTCGGCAGGTCCGATCAGGGTGGATTCGAAGCATTCGCCAAAGCGCGCCGTGAAAATGAAGAAGAAAGTAAACGGCCCGTTAACCACACTGATTTAGCGCATGGCAAAGTGCCGCCGCTAAGCAGTGGTGGAGCCGCAGATGGTGCGGTGCAAGGCGACCGAGAGAAATAGATGATCGAAAACCAGGACATCCGCCCTGCACAGGTAATTGGCCCGCTTGGCGAGCCGCTGACTGTGAACGACTTGCCCGCGCCCTCGACCAAGCGTTGGGTGGTGCGCCGCAAGGCTGAAGTCGTGGCTGCGGTCAACGGGGGACTGCTGACGATCGACGAAGTGCTCGAACGCTATGGACTGACGCTGGAAGAATTTGCTTCCTGGCAGCGCGCAGTCGACCGTTCGGGCATGCAGGGCCTCAGGGTCACGCGCATCCAGCATTATCGCGATCTCTACGAGCGCCAGTTCAAGTATTGATTTCACCTGCGCTATTGACGCGGGAACCAAAGCAACATCTAAATCCTTCTGCCGGTATCTCCTCCGCAATCAAGAGGGGGGAACCGAGTGCCTTGTATGTCCGTTATGGCCATTCAAGTGTTATCGGGAAATCAGGAGGATAAACAATGATGGGTTGGATAATCGCACTCATTGTCGGCGGTGTGGCCGGCTGGCTTGCAAGCCTTGTTATGAAGCGTGACGCTTCGATGGGCATCTTGATGAACATCGTGGTCGGTATTGTCGGTGCCCTGCTGGGCAACTTCCTGCTCGCCCCGCTGCTCGGCTTCGGCGGCAGCATCCAGACCTTCGACCTGGGCTCGTTCGTGATCGCCGTTCTTGGCGCGATCATCTTGCTCGGCGTGGTCAATCTGATCCAGCGTGGTCGCGTGCGTTAAGTCGTTTCGCAGAATTCAGACCGAATATTGGGCGGCGCAGTACTTGCTGCGCCGCCTTTTTCGTGTCTGCGATCTCACTATACTGCGCAATTCGTCAGCCTCTCTCTGCCACCGGTCGAGTGCCGGATTGCCCTTGTCCCACCCACGCTTTAGGGCAGAAATACACGGTATTGCACTTTGTGGTTTAGTCGAATAATACACCTCGATTGCAATACCGCGGTCAGACGGGGCAGTGATAATGACGTATGAATCGGAAATTCGGGCTGGAAGCGAGGATCCGCTGACCGTGGAGATCAATGGCGATCGTTACATCGACGACGAAGCGCTGACGCGCCGCAACAATCGGCGCAGGCTGCTTGCAATCCTGATCGTGCTTGCCGTGTTCATCGCATCGGCGGCCTGGTTCCTGTTGGCCTCGAGCGGGCCTGAAGAGGTGCCTGAAACCGAAGTTCCGGCGGTATCCGTCGCCGCGCCGGGGCGCACCACCGTCGAAGGCGCGATTACCGCCACCGGCACGCTGGCCGCGCGCCGCGCCATGCCCGTAGGCGTTGTCGGCGAAGGTGGGCGCGTCGTTTCGGTGCTGGTCGAGGCTGGTAGCTGGGTCCGTCAGGGCCAGGTTCTCGCAGTGATCGACCGTTCTGTGCAGACGCAGCAGGCGCAGAGCGCGGCCGCGCAGATCCAGGTCGCGCAGGCCGATGCCAATCTCGCGCAGGCCAATCTCGAACGTTCGCTCAAGCTGGTCGAACGCGGCTTCGTCTCGCAGGCGGATGTCGATCGGCTGACTGCCACGCGCGACGCCGCCGTCGCCCGCGTCCGCGTTGCGCAGGCTTCCTTGCGTGAGTTGCAGGCGCGCAATGCCCGCCTCAACATCCTCGCTCCGGCAGCCGGTCTGGTGCTCGAGCGCAATGTCGAGCCTGGCCAGACGGTCAGCGGCGGGGCAAGTGCGCTGTTCTCGATCGCCAAGGGCGGCGAAATGGAAATGCTTGCGCGTGTCGGCGAGATTGAAATGTCGCGCATTCGTGCCGGCGAATCCGCTGATGTCACACCGGTTGGAACCGACAAGAGCTTCACCGGGCGTATCTGGCAGGTCGCTCCTGTCATCAACGCGCAGGACCGTCAGGGCACTGTGCGCGTCGCACTTTCCTATGCTCCCGAACTGCGCCCCGGCGGCTTCGCAACAGCGGTGATCCGCAGCGGCACCACGGTCGCTCCGGTACTGCCCGAAAGTGCGATCATGTCCGACGATGCGGGGAGCTATGTCTATGTTGTCGATGCGGCCAACAAGGTTGCGCGCCGCGACGTGGTGCTGGGCAATGTCACGGCGGGCGGGATCATCATCAGTGACGGCCTGACCGGAACCGAGCGGGTGGTCCTGCGGGCTGGCGGCTTCCTCAACCCCGGCGAGACGGTGAAGCCGATCTCCGACAAGAAGTGACGGGGCAAAGGCCATGAATTTCCGCAACATCTCCGCCTGGTCGATCCGCAATCCGATCATCCCGATCATCATGTTCATCGGGTTGGTGATCGGCGGCTTCATGAGCTTCGCCAATATGGAGGTGCAGCAGCAGCCCGACATCGAATTCCCGGGCGTTGATGTCAGCATCTCGCAGCCCGGCGCTGCGCCGACCGAGATCGAGAACCAGATTACCCAGCGAGTCGAATCCGCGGTTCGCGGCGTCGAGGGCGTGAAGAACATCAGTTCGACTGCCAGCGAAGGCAGCTCGAACACATTCGTCGAATTCCAGATCGGCACCGATATCGGCCAGGCGGTCAATGAGGTCGAAACCGCAATTGGTCAGATCCGCGGCGAACTGCCTGACGGCATTCTTGAGCCGCGGGTTCAGCGTGTGCAGACATCGTCGGAGCCGATCGGCTATTTTGCCGTAACCGCTCCCGATATGACGATCGAGCAGTTGAGCTGGTTCGTCGACGATCCAGTGTCCACGCGCCTGCTGGGCATCGAAGGCATGGCCGAAGTCGGCCGTGGCGGTGGTGTCGACCGCGAGATTCTCGTCATTCTAAACCCGGCGCGGATGCAGTCGCTCGGGGTCACTGCCAGCCAGGTCAATGCCGCGCTGCGCCAGAACAACCTCAACGCTGCGGGCGGCCAGGCCGAAATCGCCGGATCGCGCCAGTCTGTCCGCGTGCTTGGCAATGCCGATACCGCCTATGACCTTTCGCAGGTGCAGGTATCGCTTGGCGGAGGCCGCTCGATCAAGCTGGCCGATGTGGCCGAAGTGCGTGACAGCTATGGCGAGATCCGCTCGCTCGGCAAGATCGACGGGCGTCAGGTTGTCACTTTCAGTGTCACCCGCGCACGCGGTGCGTCGGACGTCAGCGTCTATGACGCGGCGATGGAGGAACTCGACAAGATCAAGGAAGAGAACCCGGGCATCGAATTCACTCGCCTGTTCACTTCAGTGGATTACACCAAGGCGCAATACGAAAGCTCGATGGCGGCGATGATCGAAGGTGCGATCCTTGCGGTCGTGGTGGTGTTCTTCTTCCTGCGTGACTGGCGTGCGACCTTCATATCGGCGCTGGCAATCCCGCTTTCGGCCATCCCGACCTTCTGGATGATGGATTTGCTGGGTTTCACGCTCAACCAGCTGTCATTGCTCGCCTTGGGGTTGGTGGCCGGCGTGCTGGTCGATGACGCCATCGTCGAGATCGAGAATATCGTCAGGCACATGCGCATGGGCAAGACCGCCTATCAGGCCTCGATCGACGCAGCGGACGAAATCGGCCTGCCGGTTGTGGCGACGACCTTCTCGATTGTTGCCGTGTTCCTGCCGGTCGGCCTGATGCCGGGCGTGTCGGGCCAGTTTTTCAAGAATTTCGGCCTGACGGTGGTGGCATCGGTGCTGATGTCGCTGCTGGTCGCGCGCATGATCACGCCGATGGTCGCAGCCTATTTCCTTAAGGCCAAAGGTCACGCTTCGCACGGCGAAGGCCCGATGATGGATCGCTATGTCGATCTGCTGCGCTGGACACTCAACCAGTCCAAGGCAGAGCGGTTGCGCGCAGCACTCGTGAAGCCCGGCTTCCACTGGTATTACGCCATCGGCGGGATCGTGATGTTCCTGCTCATCGCCGCAGGCTGGCTGGGCGGCGTATTTGCGGTGATCGTCGCCTTCAACAAATTCCTTGGCGGAATGACCGATATCGCGTTCTGGAAGGAACAGTTGACCTTCCTGCCCGACTGGGCATCGCAGGGCATCGGTTTCTTCATCGCCTTCCCCAGCCTGCTGCTGGTTGTGGCACTCGGATTCGCGCTCGGCTGGTATGTCGCCAAAGTGCTGGCCTTCGTACTCAAACAGCTTGCCATCATCTTTGGCGGAAATTTCCGTGACTGGTTCCACTATCGCGTCGCCCGCTTCTCGGCGCGCCTACGCGATCATCGCGTGTGGATGCTCGGTCTGGGCTTTGCAGCATTGATCCTGACCGGGCTGGTCGGCTCCGCATTGCCGGGCCAGTTCTTCCCTGACGTTGACGGGGACTTCAGCCGCGTCCGTATCGAAATGGTCCCGGGCACGACGCTCGAGCAGACGGAAGCTGTGGCAGACCGTGTGGCGGCGATTGTCGAGAAGGATCCCGATGTGGAGGCGGCGCTGCAACGCGTCAACGAAGGCAACGCGCGGATGTTCATCACGCTCAAGGAAGGGCGGGTGAAGACCCAGCAGGAATTCGAGCGCAATCTGACGCCGGTATTCCAGGCGATCCCTGATGCGCGCGTCACTTTCCTGTCGAACCAGGGCGGCGGCGGAACCGGACGGCCGATTTCGGTCATGCTCTCGGGCAGCGATCCGGAACTGCTCAATCAAACTGCCACCACGCTGGTCGAGCAGATGGCCGGTGTTAAAGGGCTGGTCGCACCGCGCATCGAAGCCGACATGCGCCGTCCCGAGATCATCATCAAGCCCCGCCTCGATCTTGCCGCGCAACTGGGTGTGACCACCTCCGCGCTCAGCCAGACGATCCGTATCGCGACACTGGGCGATGTCGACCAGAACGCTGCCAAATTCTCACTTTCGGACCGCCAGATCCCAATCCGCGTGCGACTGCCTGAAAGATCGCGCCAGGATATCTCGACTATCGAGAACCTGCCTGTTCCCACTGCTTCCGGCGGATCGGTACCCCTGAACCGCGTGGCCGAAATCAGCTTTGGTTCGGGCCCGACAACGATCCAGCGCTATAATCAGAGCCGCCGCATCTTCGTAGGCGCCGACCTTGCTCCGGGCACGGCCAAGGGTGATGCGATGACGGCGATCAACAAGCTGCCGATCATGGCCGACTTGCCATCGGGTGTGTCCAACGCACCCTTCGGTGAAGACGAATGGCAAGCGGAGATGCAAAACAGTTTCGGCGTGGCGCTGCTGTCCGGAATGCTGCTGGTGTTCGCGGTGCTGGTGCTGCTCTATCACCGCTTCGTTTCGCCGCTGGTCAATATGACGTCGCTGCTGCTCGCACCCTTGGGGGGCCTGATCCTGATCTGGGCGATCGGTCAGCCGCTTTCCATGCCGGTGTTTATCGGCATCCTCATGCTGTTCGGCATCGTGGCCAAGAACTCGATCCTGCTGATCGACTTTGCGGTCGAGGAAATGCAGGCGGGCGTGGAGAAATTCGAAGCCATCGTCGATGCGGGACGCAAGCGTGCACAGCCGATCGTGATGACCACCGTGGCCATGACCGCGGGCATGATCCCGACAGCGCTCAGCCTGGCTGGTGATGGTGCCTGGCGTGCGCCGATGGGCTGGGTGGTGATCGGCGGGCTGATCCTTTCGACCCTGCTGACACTACTGATCGTGCCTGCGGGCTTCAGCCTGGCTGATGGTTTCGAGAAGCGCATCGGCCCGTGGATGCGCGAGCGCTTCCTGACCTATCGCCCTGGCGACGAGCATCGCCCGGCGGCAGAACTCGGGATCGATCCGGCCGAGTGAGCGCTGCCTGACATATGGCGCGCTTTTCGCTCCAGCCGGCCAACATTGGCGTTCCACCGTTGCCACCTGATCGTGCGCGCGCAATGCGCCGCACGGCCACCGGTATGCTGGTGCTGATGGCGGCGGTGTTCATCGCCGCGGGCCGCTATCTCGATGTCCATCCCTTCTGGGGCTATGTCCATGCTTTCGCCGAAGCAGCGATGGTGGGCGGCCTGGCAGACTGGTTTGCGGTAACCGCGCTGTTCCGCCGCCCGCTTGGCCTGCCGATTCCGCACACCGCGATCATCCCTGAAAACAAGGATCGTATCGCCGATACGATGGCGGGCTTCCTGCGCGAGAATTTCCTCACCCCGGCCGTGGTCGCACGGCGGATGGGGGCGATGAATCTGGCGGGCGCAGTGGGCAGCTATCTCGCAGACCCCAAATCCGCGCGCGATTCGCGTATCCGGCTGGGCGCGGGCGAACTTGCGGTGGAGGTGCTCGAATCGCTCGATCCCGACCGGCTCGGCACGCAGGTGCGCAGCGGCATGGCGGCTCAGCTCGACAAGCTGGAGATTTCGCCGCTGCTTGGCGGAATGCTTGATGCGATGATCGCTGACGGACGGCACAAAATGCTGATCGACAAGATCATCCGCTGGGCCGGGCTGGTGCTCGAGGACAATGAAGAGATGGTACGCGAGATGGTGCACAAGCGCGCCAATGCCGTGCTGCGCTTCACCGGTCTTGATGAACGGCTTGCCAATTCGGTGCTTGACGGGCTCTACAAACTGCTGGCGGAAGTGCTGGTCGATCCCGAACACCCTTTGCGCAACAAGATCGAGGAAGGGCTGCACGAGCTTGCCCGGGGCTTGCGCGAAGATCCCGAACTGCAGGAGCGGGTCGAGCGGATGAAGTCCGAGCTGCTCCACAATCCCGCTATTGCCGATTGGTGGCAGGGGGTGTGGGAACGGGTGCGCGCACGGCTGATCGACAGCATCCGTAGCTCGGGCGGGGCGGGCGGCGGCTATCTGGGCGAGACGCTGGCCGAACTGGGCGCAGCGCTGCGTGACGATGTACGGCTACAGCGGCAAGTCAACCGCTTCGCGCGCCGCACGGCGGTGGGCGTTTCAACCCGCTATGGCGACCAGATTGTCCAGCTGGTGTCCGAAACCGTGCGCCGCTGGGATGCCACCACGCTGACCGACCGCGTCGAAAGCGCCGTTGGCCGCGACCTCCAGTTCATCCGCATCAACGGCACACTGGTGGGCGGGTTGGTGGGGGTGACGATCCACGCGCTGAGTGCGCTGCTTTAGCGACGTCCGCCGGGGATCATGTATCTGATTCGTACCATGTAATAGGATGGTAAAGCCTCGCCCTTGATCCCACGTGCGGGTTCGATTTCCGCATATTTGGAGAAAACTGCGCAAGGATGGCGGCTATAGTCGAAGTCGTCAGCCAACGTCAGGTTGAGCAAGGCGCAATTCTCGGTCTTTCCTCCAGCATCGACAATCAGGCGCAAGTAAAACGTGGCTTGAGCGCCTTTTTGCAGGGCCTTTGCAGGATAGTCCTTCACTACCTGGTCAACCACTTTGCCCATATTCGCCAATTTCGGCGGACTGACGACTTGCTTCTGTTGCTCGACGTCCAGACCCCAGCTCTTGACCAGGCTTTCCATGCACAGGTTCATCGCTTCGAGCGGCTTGTCCATTTCGCCCAGACGCAAAGTAACCGAACCGCGGCTCTCTTGTGCCACATTGAGCGTGACGATCTGTTTGGCTGATCCGGCATCGAGTTTGGGAAGCCCACGCGGATCGAGCGAATAGTCGCGCGGATCCTCGAAGCTACGCTTTTTCTCGTCCGCAGGCACAGCTTCAGTGCTCAGCGCGAGAGCGGTGTTCGGCACAATTGTTGTGATACCGCCAATCGAGCGACCAAAATCGCCTAGCGAGGCATCGAGGAATTCGAACTCCTTTGTGTCCCCACCAGTAGAGAATGTCAGCGTCGCCTTGCGCGATGGCTTGAACCGATCAAATGGGGGGCCAGCGACAAGCCAATCGGCGCTTTTCCCGGGCTCCCATTGTTCGAGATAGAAGGCGGTGCGGTTCTTTTCATCGCCGAACGATCTGGCGATGCGGCACTTGTTGTCGCCCATGTCGAGATGCCAATTGCTCGATGGCGCGAGGATCGTTGGGGGCTCATCTTTGGCCTGCACAATGGCCGGCTGCATCGCCATTACGCTTGCCATCGCCAGCCAGTGGATCGATTTCATCTGCGCCCCCCAATAATCATAAACGGGACAAACCTAAGAAAAAGGGCGGAGCTTCGCAAGTGAAACCCCGCCCTCTTCGCGTTCTATGTCATTACACTGTCACAGCTTTTCGGTCAGCTCCGGCACGACCTTGAACAGGTCTGCCACCAGGCCGATGTCAGCGATCTGGAAGATCGGGGCGTCTTCATCCTTGTTGATGGCGATGATGGTTTTGCTGTCCTTCATGCCCGCAAGGTGCTGGATCGCGCCGCTGATACCGATGGCGATATAGACTTCGGGGGCCACGATCTTGCCCGTCTGCCCCACCTGATAGTCATTGGGGACATAGCCCGCATCGACCGCCGCGCGGCTGGCGCCGACGCCTGCGCCCAGCTTGTCGGCCAGCGGAATGATGACTTCCTCGAAGGTCGCGGCATCTTTCAGCGCGCGGCCGCCCGATACGATCACCTTGGCGCTGGTCAGTTCGGGGCGCTCGCTCTTGGCGATTTCCGCGCTGACGAAGCTGGAGGTGCCCGCGTCACCGGGACCGCTGACGTCTTCGATGGCTGCCGAGCCGCCGTCGGCCGCCGCCTTGTCGAAGGCAGTGCCTCGCACGGTGATGACCAGCTTGGGGTCGCTGGATTCAACCGTCGCGATGGCGTTGCCGGCGTAGATCGGACGGGTGAAGGTCTTGGGCCCTTCGACCGAGAGAATGTCCGACAGCTGCATCACATCGAGCAGCGCGGCGACGCGCGGTGCGATGTTCTTGCCGGTGGTGGTGGCGGGCGCGACGAAAGCGTCATGGCTGTCCATCAGCCCGGCGACCAGCGGCGCGACATTTTCGGCCAGCGCGTGCTCGTAAGCCACATCATCGGCCAGCAGCACCTTGCCCGCGCCCGCGATCTTGGCGGCCTGCTCGGCCACGCCGCGCGCGCCCTTGCCGGCGACCAGCAGATCGACATCGCCCAGCTTGGCGGCGGCGGTGACAGCCGAAAGCGTGGCGTCCTTGAGGCTCGCATTGTCGTGTTCGACCCAGACGAGAGTTTTCATGTGTCTTTCCTTTCAGTCCGGGGTTCAGGCGATGCCGAGGGCTTTGATCTTGGCGACCAGCTCGTCGACGTCGGCGACCTTCACGCCCGCGCTGCGCACAGGCGGTTCGGCAACCTTCAGCGTGGTGATGCGCGGTGCGATGTCGACACCGTAATCGGCCGGAGCCTTGGTTTCGAGCGGCTTTGACTTGGCCTTCATGATGTTGGGCAGCGAGGCATAGCGCGGCTCATTCAGGCGCAAATCGGTGGTGACGATCGCGGGCAGCGTCAGCTTGACCGTTTCCAGGCCGCCGTCGACTTCGCGCTTCACCACCACGCTGTCACCATCGACCTCGACGGTGTTGGCGAAGGTGCCCTGCGGACGGCCCATCAGCGCGGCCAGCATCTGGCCGGTCTGGTTGCTGTCGTCCGAAATCGACTGCTTGCCCAGCAGTACCAGACCGGGCGTTTCTGCTTCGGCAATGGCTTTCAGGATCTTGGCGACTGCCAGCGGTTCGACCTCGACGCCGTCGTCGGTCTGCACCAGGATCGCACGGTCAGCACCCATGGCGAGCGCGGTGCGCAGCGTTTCCTGCGCCTTGGCCGGGCCGATGCTGACGACCACGATTTCTTCAGCCTTGCCCTTTTCCTTCAGGCGAATGGCCTCTTCCACCGCGATTTCGTCAAACGGGTTCATGCTCATCTTGACGTTGGCCAGGTCAACACCCGTGCCATCCGCCTTCACCCGCGGCTTTACGTTATAGTCGATAACCCGCTTCACGGGCACGAGGATCTTCATGGAATGGTCCTTCCTCTCGAGAATCTGCGGCCCGCCTAGCTTTCGTTTACGTAAGCGTCAAGTGGCCGCGTCAGGATTCGTTGGTCAATTTCCTCATGGTCACTCCACTCCGCGCGCGCAGAGGTCAAGCCTGTGCAGTGCTTTACGCTGCGGGCGACACGCCGTATTTGCCGGTTGGGCAAAGAGGGAATTGCGATGGGCAAACTGATCCGGGTTTCGATGGCATTGCTGTTGACCGCCGCAGCACCGCTGGCGGCACAGGAGACGCGAGTCGCGCCTGAAGGCCATGTCCCGCCGCCCGCTACGGTGGATCAGGCCGCCTGGCTGCTGGGTGACTGGGTCGGCACGGGCATCAATGGCGCCGAGGCTGCCGAAAGCTGGCTGCCTGCATCGGGTGGAACGATGGTGGGTGTGTTCCTGCAGGAAAAGCCCGACGGCTCGATCATGTTCACCGAGATAATGTATATGGCCGAGGAGGAGGGCAGCCTCGTCCTCAAGCTCAAACACTTCAATGCCGATCTGACAGGATGGGAGGAAAAGGACGGCATGGTCCGCTTCCGCCTGCTGAGCATCGAGCCCTGCGCGGCCTATTTCAGCAGCCTGACCTATCGCTGTGACGGCGATGACGGGTTGCTGGTGGCGGTGCGGATGAAAAGCGCGGGGCCGGAAGTGGAGGAACTGGTGTTCCGCTTCAAACGGCGCAGCTAGGCGGCGGGCTTGGTCCACTGCGGCATGGCTGCGTGGACCTCCGGCGGCCCGGCTAGCAGTCCTTCCACGTCTGCCAGATAGGCCGAGTAGTTCGGGTGTTCGAGGAAGGCCGCCGCCGCCTCGGCATCGGTGTAGAGCTGGAACACGCGCAGCACGTCTTCGTCTTCGGTGTCGAAGCAATAGAAATAAGTCAGATGCCCGGCGTTGCCAGCAACCGCCGGGGCCATGTGCTTGAGCCATACATCGCGCACCGCATCGCGCATTCCTGGGCGCGTGCGGTGCGTAATGAAAATGGCGTGGCCGCTCGTCACGCGGCCTGGCGCACCTCGGCCACGATCTTGCGTGCGGCATCGCCCAGATCGTCGGCGGGGACGATGGCGAGGCCCGAATTGGCGAGGATCGCCTTGCCTTCGTTCACATTGGTGCCTTCGAGGCGGACCACCAGCGGAACCGACAGGTTCACATCCTTGGCCGCGGCCACGATACCGTCGGCGATCACATCGCACTTCATGATCCCGCCGAAGATGTTGACGAGAATGCCCTTCACCGCAGGATCCTTCAGAATGATCTTGAACGCTGCGGTCACCTTCTCGCGGTTGGCGCCGCCGCCCACATCGAGGAAGTTGGCCGGGAATTCGCCGTTCAGCTTGATGATGTCCATCGTCGCCATGGCAAGGCCCGCGCCATTGACCATGCAGCCGATCGAGCCATCGAGCTTGATATAGGCGAGATCGTATTCGCTCGCCTCGACTTCGGCAGGGTCTTCTTCGGTTATGTCGCGCAGCGCCTCGACGTCCTTGTGGCGATAGAGCGCATTGCCATCGAAGCTCATCTTGGTGTCGAGCACCAGCATCTGCCCGTCGGTCGTTTCGACCAGCGGATTGATTTCGAGCATGTCGCAATCGAGATCGGTGAAGGCGGTATAGAGCTGTTTGACCAGCTTCTGGCACGCCTTGTTCGCCTCGCCCGTCAGCTTCAATGCGAAGGCCACCGCGCGTCCGTGGTGCGGCATCAGGCCCTGCGCCGGATCGACGGTGATGGTGGTGATCAGCTCGGGCGTGTCATGCGCCACGTCCTCGATGCTCATGCCGCCTTCGGTCGAGGCGACAATCGCGATGCGGCTGGAAGCACGATCGACCAGCAGCGCAAGGTAGTATTCCTTGGCGATATCGACCCCGTCGGTCACATACAGCCGGTTGACCTGCTTGCCCGCATCGCCCGTCTGGATCGTGACCAGCGTGTTGCCGAGCATTTCCTTTGCGTTGGCTTCGACTTCCTCGATGCTCTTGGCGAGGCGCACGCCGCCCTTGGCATCCGCGCCCAGTTCCTTGAACTTGCCCTTGCCGCGGCCACCCGCATGGATCTGCGCCTTCACCACGTAGAGCGGTCCGGGCAGCTGCTTTGCCCCTGCAACGGCTTCTTCAACGGTAAGGGCGGCATGGCCAGCGGGAATCGCGATGCCGTATTTCGCCAGCAGTTCCTTGGCCTGATATTCGTGGATGTTCATGGGAGTCTGTCGTCCTTCCGCAGGTCGCTCAGGGATTGGGGGTAGGTTTGCGCGGGGCATAAGCACGGATGGGCGCGCTTGAAAAGTGGCCAATCCCGGTGCAGGGCAAAGCTGAACTTCATGATCGACAGCCATCGCCTCGAATCCATCGTTTCCGAAGCGGGGCGGATCGCGTTCGATTTATGGCCGGGTGCAGGTAACACGCTGCAAAGTTGGGAGAAAAGCCCCAATAATCCGGTGTGCGAAGCCGATCTGGCGGTCGATGCCTTTCTCAAACGCGAACTGGGGGCGCTACTGCCTGCAGCTGGATGGCTGTCCGAAGAAACCGCCGATGATCCCGCGCGACTCGACCGCGACCTCATCTGGCTGGTCGATCCGGTCGACGGTACGCGCGATTTCATTCGCGGGCGCAAGGGCTGGGCGGTGTCCGTCGCGCTGATTTCCGCCGGACGCCCTTTGATCGGCTCGCTCTGCGCCCCCGCACGCGGCGAGACCTGGCAGGCGGTTGCAGGCCAGGGCGCGCGGCGCAATGGCGAAGCACTCAGCGCCTCGACGCGGCAGGAATTTGCCGGTGCGCGCGTTCCCGCCGCGGACTTGCCGAAGCAGGACCGCATGCTGGTACAGGTCGAACAGCCCAATTCGATTGCCCTGCGCATTGCGATGGTGGCCGCTGACGAGGCCGATCTGGTGGCCACGCTGCGCTGGGGCTTCGAATGGGACATTGCGGCTGCGGCGTTGATCGCGCGCGAGGCAGGGGCAGCGGTGTCAGACGCATTCGGGCGCAAGCTCGATTACAACAAGCGTGATCCGCGCGCATTCGGCATGATCGCCTGCGCGCCTGACATTCATGCCAGCGTGGTCGAACATCTGGCCGATCGCGCGGCCACGCTCGCCTCGGCCTGACTCTATAGGGCCACCCCCGAACGAGAAGAGGGGGCCGATCCGAAGACCGACCCCCTCCCCAATACCTTTTGCGACCCAAAAGGCCTGGTAACGCGTGCTCAGTTACCCTGAGCGGCGTTCACGTCATCCTGATCGAACGGGATGATCTTGATTTCCACCCGGCGGTTGAGCGGTTCGTTGACATTGTCACCGGTCTGCACTGCCAGGCGGGTTTCGCCGAAGCCCATCCAGCGGATGCGCGACGAGCTGACACCGCGGCTGGTGAGATAGTTGGCGACTGCCTGCGCACGCTGTTCCGACAGACGCTGGTTCGAATCCGACGAACCGACCGTGTCGGTATAGCCGTAAACATCGACCAGGCTGTTGGGGTATTGCACCAGGCTGGCAGCAACATTGTCGAGCAGGTTACGGAAGGTCTGATTGATGGTGTAGCTGCCGGTGGCAAAGGTCACGCCATCGGGCAGGTTCACGAGAATTGCGTCGCCGCCATCGGTTTCCGAAACATCCACGCCCGAACCAGCGGTCTGTTCCTTCAGTTCCTTGATCTGCTGGTCCATGCGGTAGCCGACATAGCCACCAGCTGCACCGCCAGCGACAGCGCCAACGATACGTCCGGTCTTGCCGCCGATTACGCCGCCAAGCAGGCCGCCAACCACGGCGCCACCGGCACCGCCCAGGACAGTGCGCGAGATTTTCTTCTCGCCGGTATTCGGATCGGTAACGCAGGCCGAAGTGCCAAGAAGTGCAACGGCCGAGATTCCGGCCAGGAAAACGCGAGATTTGTTCATCTGTTCTATCCCCTTTATCGAGATGCATCGGGTGGGCCTTGTGACCCGCTAACCTTTGCGAGCAAGCGACGCACCCACCAGCGCCTCTGCCACCACCAACACTCGAAAGCAGGGCCTGTTCCGAGAGACGCTGGCAGGCAAGCACTTTTGTGCTAGCGAGACAGTCGTGACACCCTTTCCCTGGACCGACCTCCTCATCATCGCCGGATTGATTCTGCTCAACGGCGTGTTCGCCATGAGCGAGCTGGCAATCGTTTCTGCGCGCACCGCGCGGCTGCGGGCTGCCGCCCAGCAGGGAAGCACGGGGGCGAAATCTGCGCTGGCGCTTGCCGCCGACCCGGGCAAGTTCCTCTCGACCGTGCAGATCGGCATCACGCTGGTCGGCATCATTGCAGGCGCCTATTCGGGGGCCAGCCTCGGCGGGCCGGTGGGTGAACGGCTCGAAATGCTGGGAGTACCCGCCAAATGGGCGGAAGAGGCCGGTTTCGCGCTGGTCATCGCTCTCACCACCTATTTCAGCCTGGTGGTGGGCGAACTGGTGCCCAAGCAGGTCGCGCTGCGCGCCGCCGTGCCGATTGCCATTGCCATGTCGCGCCCGATGGCGCTGATCGCCCGCGTCGCCGCGCCGCTGGTGTGGCTGCTCGATACCTCCTCGGGCCTGCTGATCCGCCTGCTGGGCGTCAATCCGGCGGGACAGAGCACGGTGACGGCAGAGGAACTGCACATGCTGTTCGCCGAAGCGACCAAGACCGGAATTATCGAACACGAACAGCACCAGATGCTGGCAGGCGTGGTGCGGCTGGCCGAGCGCCCGGTGCGCGAATTGATGACGCCGCGCACCGAAGTCGACTGGATCGATCTCAATGCGGATGAAGCAACCATCCGCATCATGCTGGAGGAAAGCCCGCATTCGGTGTGGCCCGTGGCCGATGGCTCGGCCGACAAGGTGCAGGGGCTGGTGCGCGTGCGCGAAATTCTCGCCACGCTGGTTGCCGGCGAACCGCTGATTATCGGCGCTTTGATGAAGAAGGCCGAAGTCGTGCCCGACCAGCTCGATGCAGTCGATGCGCTGCGTGTGCTGCAACAGGCCGATATCGCCATGGCGATGGTGCATGACGAATATGGCCATCTCGATGGCATCGTCACCCCGGTCGATCTGCTAACTGCGCTGGTGGGCGATTTCGTCAGCGACCAGGACCCTGACGACGCGCCCGGTATCGTGGAGCGCGAGGATGGCTCGCTGCTGGTGGCCGGGTCGCTCTCGGCCGATACGCTCGCCGACCGGCTCAGTCTCGATTACGGCGCCGACCGCGAATTCGCCACCGTTGCAGGTTATGTGCTGGCGGTGATGAAGAAGCTGCCCGCCGAGGGCGAGCATTTCGAGGAACAGGGCTGGCGCTTCGAGGTGGTCGATCTCGACGAACGCCGCATCGACAAGCTGCTGGTAAGCGCGGTCAAGCCGAAGAAGAAGACTGAGGTTTCCGGAGATTAGACTGCGGGCGTCGTGGCTCCGCGGTATTTTGTTTGCGCCCTCAAACGCCGGGCGGAGCGCGGTCGCGCTCCTTGGCTTCGCCGCATAAGCGGCGACGCGCGGTCGCGCTTTGGCTGCCGCGACCAAGAACGTGTCTAAAATTTTTTGGTTTTGCGCCAGAACCGGGCCGGCGAAGGCCCGGCAAGGGCGACCGCCCGCCCGCAGCGGGTGCGGCTTGACGCACGTTTAACGAGGACGAACCCGCGGAGGCGGGTTCGAAACGCAAACTAACCCGGAATAACGGCCTGCGCGTTGGCGCCGTCGCCTTCGGGGGCGGCAATGATGTCGCGCGTCACGCGGCCCTTGGCGACGGTGTTGGTCCCGGCATCGCCAACCATTGAGCGGATGCCCGGATCGGCTGCGCCGGCACGGTCGATCACGCTCGATTCGACGCCGCTGCGCTGTGCCGGACCGCCGAACAGCACGTCGAGCGCCTGCTCGGCTGCGGTGCCTTCAGCCGGACGCGGTGCGCCGGCAGCAGGGGGGGTGAGGTTGAAATCGGGCGGCACCTCCAGCGGCGCCTGGCGCTGCACGGCGAATTCGTCAGGACGTTCGCGATTGAGGAAGCCGCCGCTGCCGCAGGCTGCGGTCATTGCGGCGAGGCCGCCTGCAAGGGCGATACGGGTCAGGGTATTCATCAATTGCTCTCCGCGGCGTCTGGTGTTGTGCCGTCGATCTGGTCGTTACCGTCCTTGTCGCGCATGAAGAAGGCGCGGGCAAGGATTATGATGACGCCGAAAGTGATCGCGGCATCGGCGATGTTGAAAATCAGGAATGGGCGAAAGCTGCCGAAATGCAGATCGGCATAATCGATCACATAGCCGACTTCGTAGCGGTCCTTGATATTGCCCAGTGCCCCGCCAAGAATGAAGGACAGACCCAGGATGTCGCCCATCAGCCTCTCGCGGAACATCCACACGGTTACCACCAGTGCGATTAGCGCGGTCACGCCGACAAGGACCCAGCGCGCTTCCATGCTGGTTGCTTCGAACATGCCCAGCGAAATGCCGAAATTCTGCGTGAAGCGCAGGTCGAAGAAGGGCAGCAGTTCCTTGTAATCGCCGATCTCGTTGATGCCGAGCGGCCGGGTGACATACCATTTCACCCATTGGTCCACGGCATAGATCGCAAAGGCGATGGCGACGCCGATCAGGCGGTTTCTCAGAACGGGGGTCATGCTGCTGCGTCCATCTGGGCGATTACATCCTCGCAACGGTCACATAGCGCGCCGTCCTCGGCAACCGAGGGCAGCAACCGCCAGCAGCGGCCGCATTTGCTGTAGGATGTTTTTCCCCGCCAACGCGTCGCAAAATGGCCGCCCACACCAGCGACGCTAGATGACGGGAGTATCTCCACAGATGCTACCATAAGATATTCTAGAAGATGCCCTTTTGCCTTCTCAAAGAACTCGGCCCACTCTTCATTAAGCGGCTCAAACGAAATTTCTGCTTCTAGCGTCGAACGAATCAGCTTCTCATTGCGCGGCAATTCCAAAGAGACATGAGTGCTCTTTCGGACCTGCCGCATTTTGGCCCAGAACTCTCTGTCACCACTGCTTTCGGAAAGCTGAACTTGCGGCACCATTGGCCAGTCGAGCAGATGCACGCTCCCGCCTTCGGGATAGCGCGTGGTCCAGGCCTCTTCAGCCGTGAACACCAGCACCGGCGCGGCATAGCGGACCAGCGCGTGGAACAATATGTCGAGCACGGTGCGATAGGCGTTGCGCGTCACGCTGTCCGGCCCGTCGCAATAGAGCACGTCCTTGCGGATGTCGAAGTAGAAGGCCGACAGGTCCTCGTTGCAGAAATCGACCAGCAGGCGGGTGTAGCTGTTGAAGTCGTAAGCCTCCACCGCCGCGCGCAGCTTGCCGTCGAGATCGGCCAGCAGCGCCAGCACATAGCGTTCGAGCTCGGGGATTTCGCCCGCATCGCCCATATCGCCGACAAAGCCGTCCAGCGCGCCCAGCAGATAGCGGAAGGTGTTGCGCAGGCGGCGATACTGGTCGCCCACGCCTTTCAGGATTTCGTCCCCGATGCGGTGATCTTCGGTGTAATCGACGCTCAGCGCCCACAGGCGGATGATGTCGGCGCCATATTCCTGCATCACCTTCAGGGGATCGATGGTGTTGCCGAGGCTCTTGGACATCTTCTTGCCCGAGGAATCCATGGTGAAACCATGCGTCAGCACGCCGTCGAAAGGCGCGCGCCCGCGCGTGGCGCAGCTTTCGAGCAAGGAGGACTGGAACCAGCCGCGATGCTGGTCGCTGCCTTCGAGATAGAGATCGGCGGGCCAGCGCTGGTCGGGCCAGCGCCCGCTTTCCAGCGTGAAGGCATGGGTGCAGCCGCTATCGAACCACACGTCGAGAATGTCGGTGACCATCTCGAATTCGTCGGGGTTATGGTCGCTTCCGAGGAATTCCGCCTTGCGGCTTTCGTCCCAGGCATCGACACCCATTTCGCCCACCGCCGCGACCACGCGGGCGTTGACCGCCGAGTCTTGCAGATAGGTGCCATCGCTGCGCACGAACAGGGTGATCGGCACGCCCCATGCGCGCTGGCGGGAAAGCACCCAGTCGGGGCGGCCCTCGACCATCGACCCGATCCGGCGGCGGCCCTTTTCAGGGTAGAAGGCGACGCGTTCGATTTCGGACAGGGCGGTCTGCCTTAGCGTCAACTCCCCCTCACCTTCAGGGGAGGGGGCCGGGGGGAGGGGGCTGTCGGAAGCGGTGCTCGCTCCCCCCTCTCCCAACCCTCTCCCCTCAAGGGGAGAGGGCACAAGCGGATTGTCCATCGGCACGAACCATTGCGGCGTGCAGCGATAGATCACCTTGGCTTTCGAACGCCACGAATGCGGGTAGGAGTGCTGGTAATCCTCGCTGGCCGCCAGCAGAGCGCCCGCTTCGCGCAGGTCGGAACAGATGGGGCCTTCGGGCGCATTGAACGGCTTGTTGATCACGCTGCGGCGGCGTTCGTCAGCGCCACCCAGCCAGCCCCAATCGTCGCGATAGCGGCCATCGGCCATCACCGCGAACTGGGGTTCGATCCCGTATTCGCGGCACAGCACGAAGTCGTCCTCGCCATGATCGGGCGCCATGTGGACAAGGCCGGTGCCGCTTTCGGTGGTGACGAAATCGCCGGGCAGGAACGGGCGCGGGCGGGCGTAGAATTCGATCGCCTTCTGCCAAGCCGCATCCCCGCTATCG
>CBFGON010000010.1:0-39582 GCA_965650395.1 uncultured Qipengyuania sp.
CCTTGCAAAGGCACAGGAGATGGCCGCAGGACCCGCGCTCGATGCTGAAGACGAGGCGGCTGCCAGGAGCGCAGGCTGGCGCTGAGCCAGCTGATCCAGACCAACCCAGACACAAAGAAGGGCCGGTTTTTACGCCGGCCCTTCCGCGGGAGGGGGCCGCGCGGATTAGACGCGGCCCAGGGAAGCTCTTGGGGTCAGTCGACGAAGATTACCTGACCGTAGCGGTAACCGCGCTTGGCCATGTCGTGGATGTAATCGTCACGCTCATGCTTCAGTTCGCGGGCATATTCTTCCCACGCATCGCGGCGGTCTTCGAGGTCACTTGCGCGCTTGAGGTCGCTGGTCAGCTCCTTCTGCGCTTCGGTCACGTCGATCCGATAATCGAACCACAGCTGGTTCTCGATCCCCGCAATCGGATAGGCGATGATCCGCGCTTCTTCGGCGCGCGCCAGTTCCTCTTCGTGGAGCATGGGCGCAGCAGCGACAGCGCTGGTGGCACTGCCCAGCGCGGCGATTGAAAGGATCGAAAGCGTTTTCAAGTTTGATCTCCTTGGTCAGGCGGGCCGCCAGCGCGACCGGCTTGGAGATCAAACGGGCGGGCCGAGGCGTTTAATCCCTTCCCGTCCCGAAATTTGTGAACCAGGCGCAAAAAGGGGGCGGGGCCGCAAAGGCTCCGCCCCCTTTAAATCGCTCGATATCAGACGAGTTCGAGCCCTGTGCCCATATGCAGCACTTCGAGGTGATGCGGGGTAAAGGCAAACCGCTCTCCGCCCAGATACTCGCTGCTGGCAAATGCTGCCGCGCTAGCCGCGGGCGTGCCGTCATAGGCCGTAACCGACTGCACCGCCGAGGCATTGGCATTGAGCACCGTGCCGATCAGCACGCCATCGGCAAGGATCTGCGTATTCGCGCCCGACTGGACGAAGCTCACACTATGCCCGTCAACGCCTGCAAGCAGGATCGAATCCGATCCGTTGCCGAAATCGGCCACGACGTCGGCATCGCCCTCGTCGCCATCTGCGTGGAGCACGAAGGTATCGGTGCCGCGTCCACCGACCAGCCAGTCGGCACCCGAACCACCGTCGAGCCAGTCGGAACCGTTACCGCCATCCAGTAGATCGTCGCCCGCGCCGCCAAACAGGCTGTCATTGCCGGTCTCGCCGAACAGATCATCATTGGCACCAAGGCCGAACAGCGCATCGTCACCGCGCCCGCCGTAGATCACATCCTCGCCATCATTGCCGAGCAGAAGTTCGGAGGCATTGGTACCCTGGATCACCTGCACGCCGATATTGAACCGCGCCAGTACCGGATCGTGATCCGAAACGCCGCTATCGGTGGTCGAATTGCGATGAACAATGTCGATGGCCGCCCCATCGAGCAGCGATCCGCTGGCGAGGATATGGTCGATCTGCTGCGCATTGCCTTCAAAAATCGTGCTGTAGCGCTCCTCGCTCTCCAGCAACCAGGCCAGATTGCCCAGCACTACATCCGAACCATCGCTCACCTCGCCGCCCTCGTAATCGAGTTCACCGGTGAGAATCTGCATCGGCTCCTCGAAGTGGAAGTCGTTGAAATCGCCCGCCACGACAACATTGGCATCAGCGTCGGCAGCGAGCAGCCCGTCGACATAGGCATTGAGGGCCGCCGCCTGCGCCGCGCGCTGGAGCGAGCCGGCCTGCAATGGCGGTTGATCGCCCGTGAAAGTGGTGTCGGACCCGATCATCGAGGTGAAGTGGTTGCCGATCACGGTCACTTCCTCGCCATTGAACAGGAAGGTCGCCACCAGCGGCGTGCGGGCAAACGAACCATCGTCGATGGTCGAGACCGAAGCCTCGTCGAGATCGACCGTATCGGCACGATAGAGCATGGCGACGCGGATATTGCCGCCCGGCTCGCCGCCCGTCTGGCCGTCGACGACATAGGGGTTGTCCACCACGTAATAGATCACGCCGGTCTGGTCATAGATCGAATCCGCCAGCATCTGCAGCGTCATGGCCGCGCTGACGGTGCCGTCATTGACCGAACCGCTGTCGTCCTGGATTTCCTCCAGCACAATGATGTCGGGCGCATTCATTGCCACACCGATGTCATAGGCAATCGCTTCGAAGCGCCCGTCGGCCACATCCGTGTCGCCATCGGCATCGTTGATGTCGAGATTGAGCACATTGTAGGTTGCCACGGTCAGCTGGTTGGCGGCGCCGTACAGATCCGAACTTTCCCCGACATTGGAGCTGTATTCGGCCACCGTCACCGCTTCGGTAGGACGCAGTTCAAAATTGCCGAAAGCGTAATCGATCACGCCGGTAACATTGTTCAGCGTCGCGCCTGGAGTGACAATGGGCGTCATCCAGGTCACGCCATTGAGCGTATAGCCGCCGTCGATCTGGATGCGTTCGGGGTTGAAGTCCGAACCTGCGCCGGTGTCGAAATAGCCAAGCCCGCCTTCGCCGCCGTCGATCACTACCAGCCCGCTTTCAGCAACATTGGTGGCCAGCAGATCGCCTTCACCATCGCTGGCAACTGTCCACAGCTCGCCGAAATTATTAGTGCTGTCGACCGCAACCGGGTTCTGCACAGTCACCAGCATGCCTTCGAGGCTTTCCCAGAAATCAATCCCGTCGCTTTCGGGGTCATAGGTCGCAAGCTGGTCGTCATCGATCAGCTCGGTCGGCGGCGAAATGCCATCGGGGCCGATCAGTACGGCTTCAGGCAGCGCATTGCCGCTGCTGTCGATGGTTACGGTGACGCTGGTCAGTTCGGTTATGGTCAGGCTGCTGTCGTCATTGCCGGGGAGGAATTCGGTTACCGTGCCGAAAACGTCCACTGCATCGCCGGCAACCACCGTAGGTGCACTGCCGGTATAAACAAAGATCGCGTCCGAAGTGCGTGCATTACCGTCACCATCGGAATCTTGCAGGTAAAAGCCATTGCCCGCCACCGCAGTGACGATGCCGTGCGTGGTCACCTGATTATCGACATAGATCGACTGGTGGCTTTCGCCCTGAATTTCGCCGATCTGGAGATTGAGCGGATCGTCATTCACGATCGTACCCGCCGCCTCGCCATCGCGAATATCCGCTCCGCCGGTGGGGTTGGACAAGGCCACAGTGAAGAATTCGGTCGGCTCGGGCAGCGTGTCGCCAGCCACCTGGATGGTGACTTCCGCACTAGTCTGCCCTGCGGCAAATTCGACCGTTCCGGTCAGCGCGCCGGCGAAATCGGCGGTGTTGGCCGATTGCGACGTATTGCCGAGCACAACTTCATATTGCGCGCTCACCGCGCCATCGCTGCCGCCGGTGCGACGCACGGTGAAGGTGATAGCTGTCATGCCGCTATCGCCTTCGCTTGCGCTGGCATCGTCGATCCGCAGGCTGCCGAAGGGATTGGGCGGCACGAAATCCTGCCCGCCATTGACCCCGCCAAAGCTGTCGTCCACCGGACCGGTCCAGCTGAAGTCCTCATAGCTCGAGCCCGTGCCCGTCAGCTGGAGTGAAAGCCCCACCGGACTGCCCGGTTCGAGCACGCCCACATCTTCACTGGTCATCCCTGCAGCCGGGCCGGAGGTTGCCAGCATCTCGCCTTCATAGCTGAGGAACTGCAGGACATTGCCGGAAGGATCGACCAGTGCGAAACCGTCAGGCGCACCGTTCTGCAGCCCGACCGCATCGAAGCTCAACGTGCCGAAGCCATTATCCTGATCGGGAATGATCCCCGACAGCGCAATAGTTCCGTAAGTTCCGCCGCCATTGCCATTGTAGAGCACTATGGTCCAGCCTGTGAGATCGGTCCCCGCGGTGCCGGCGATCTCGATCGCTTCGCCGACATCGCTGCCTGAATTGTCGTAATGGAACTCATTGAAGAAGACATTCGCGGCCGCAGGAGGCGGTGGCGGGGGTGGTGGCGGAGGGGGGGGTGGTGCGTCCCCGAAAGTCTGTCCGGTATTCGCCGAGCCCGAGGTATTCACCTGTTCGCCCGCCCAGGTGAAATCGCCATAGGTCGTCCCTGTGCCCGTCAGCTGGAGCGACTGGCCTGCAGCGCCAATACCGCTTTCGGAGACGCCGATGTCAGTGCTGGTTAGACCAGCCGCCGGTCCATCGAGTGCTGTCAAAGTTCCTTCGTAGGACAGGAACATCACCACTGCACCGGCTGCATCGACCAGTGCCATCCCATCGGGCGCGCCGTTCTGGATGCCATTGCTGGGATAGTTGACCGAGACGAAGGCCGCGCTGCCTGACAAGACGGTGGTGCTGTAAGCCAGTCCGTTGGACCCGTTGTAGAGCACCAGCGACCAACCGGTCAGGTCCAGACCATCGGGATTGGCGATCTCGATGAATTCGCCAACATCGGTGCTGTTATTGTCGTAATGGATCTCGTTGATGAAAACGCGCGCGTTGGTATCGGCAACCATGAATGACCCCCCTGAAATTGCTGTGCGGCCGTCCGGAATCGGACCTGCAAAAGATGGAGGCTATGCCTAAGATCGGCTTAAGACAATGTGGTGACAGCCATTTATGCCGTCCCGAATCGAGACAGTCCGTTGCTCGCACGCTCCTGCTCGCCAAGCGCGGTAAAAGCGACTAGGGGCGCGCGATGCATTTTCTCGATCAGGCCAAGATCTATCTCAAGTCCGGCGGCGGTGGTCCCGGTGCCGTCAGCTTCCGGCGCGAAAAATATGTCGAATATGGCGGTCCCGACGGCGGCAATGGCGGCAAGGGCGGCGATATCGTGTTCGTGGCCGTGCAGGGCCTCAATACTCTGATCGACTTCCGCTATTCGCAGCACTTCAAGGCGGCACGCGGCACGCACGGCATGGGCAAGGACCGTACCGGCGCTGGCGCACCCGATCTGGTGATCGAAGTTCCCGTCGGCACACAGGTGCTGAGCGAAGACAAGGAAGAAGTACTCGCCGATTTCACCGAGGTCGGCCAGCGAATCGTCTTCCTCGAAGGCGGCATGGGCGGGCGCGGTAATGCCAGTTACAAGACCAGCACCAACCGCGCCCCGCGCCAGCATCAGCCGGGCATCCCCGGCGAGGAAATGTGGGTCTGGCTGCGCCTCAAGCTGCTCGCCGATGTCGGCCTGCTGGGCCTGCCCAATGCGGGCAAGAGCACTTTCATCAACCAGGTCACCAATGCCAATGCCAAGGTGGGCCACTATGCCTTCACCACGCTGGTGCCCAAACTGGGCGTGGTACGCCACAAGCATCGCGAATTCGTGCTGGCAGACATTCCCGGCCTGATCGAAGGCGCCGCCGAAGGTGCCGGGATCGGTGACCGCTTCCTCGGCCATATCGAGCGCTGCCGAGTGCTGATTCACTTGATCGACATTGCGGGCGAAGATCCGGCAGTGGCCTATCGCACGGTCAATGCCGAGCTGGAGGCTTATGGCGGCGGGCTGATCGACAAGCCGCAGCTGGTGGTGCTGAACAAGATCGACCTTGCCGACCGCGAGCTTGCGCTGGCTTTTGGCGACGAATTGCTGGCCGCAGGTGCGGACAAGGTCTTTGCCGTATCGGGCGCGACGGGCGAAGGCATCAACGAATTGCTCGACGCCGTGCTCGGCTATCTGCCCGACCGCACCTCTACCGAAACCAAGGCCGCCGAAGTCGAGGACATGGACGAGGATGGCGCGGACGACTGGTCTCCGCTCTGAGCCACCCCAAGAGAAGCTTGCTTCACAGTCTGGCGGGTGCGGGTTAAGTCGCCGCCCATGAGTAACGCCGTCCTCGCCGATCTGCGCCATGTTCGCCGCCTTGTGATCAAGGTCGGCTCCTCGCTGCTGGTCGAACGGGGCAAACCGCGTGCCGCATGGCTCGGGTCGCTGGCGCAGGATATTGCGCAGTTGCGGCGTAACGGCACGCAGGTGATCGTCGTCAGTTCAGGCGCGATCGCGCTGGGAGCGGCTACGCTCAAGCTTGCCAAGGGCGGGCGCGGCAGCCTCGCCGATGCGCAGGCGGCAGCTTCGGTCGGGCAAGTCGCGCTGGCACGGCTTTGGGCAGAGGCGCTGGCCGCGCATGACATCATTGCAGCACAGATGCTGGTGACGCTGGGTGATCTGGAAGGGCGCCGCCGTTATCTCAACGCTTCGGCCACGCTCGAACGGCTGCTCGAGGCCGGTGCCGTGCCCGTCGTCAACGAGAACGACAGCGTGGCGACCGAGGAAATCCGTTTCGGCGACAATGACCGGCTCGCCGCACGCGTGGCGCAGGCAGCGGCGGCCGATGCCGTGCTGCTGCTGAGCGACGTCGACGGCCTGTTCAACCGCGATCCGCGCGAACCAGGCGCATCGCTGGTGCCTGTGGTTGACGGGATCACGCCCGCCATCCTCGAAATGGCGACAGGTGCTTCCTCTTCCGGCCTCGGCTCGGGCGGGATGGCGTCTAAATTGCAGGCGGCGCAGATTGCAGAGCGCGCGGGGATCAGGCTGGCGATCATCAATGGTACGCATGAATCACCGATCGACAACGCCTTTGCAGCGGGCCTCGGCACGGTATTCCTGCCTCAGCGCGGCGACACGGCACGCAAGGCGTGGCTGGGCGGCAGGCTTGCTCCCGAAGGCGTGCTGACCGTCGATGCGGGCTGCGCGGAGGCCCTGACGCGCGGCGCGAGCCTGCTGGCTGCAGGTGTCACCGAAGTCGAAGGCAGCTTCCGGCGCGGCGATCTGGTGGCGATCTTTGGCCCGGCGGGCGAGCGGTTGGCGCAAGGTCTGGTTGAATATTCGGCGGAGGAATGCCGCGCTATTCGAGGGTTGAAGCAGGAAGCGCAGGCTCAGCCGCTCGGCTATGCCCCGCGCGCCGCGGTGGTCCACCGCGACCATATGGTGCAGCTGTGACCGTCGCGCTGACTGGATCGACCGGCTTTGTCGGGCAAGCGGTGCTTGATGCAGCAGCGCGGCAGGGCGTGGAATTGCGCGCACTTACCCGACGCCCGCAGGAGCCGCGCGAGGGAGTGAATTGGGTCGAAGGCAGCCTCGACGATGAAGAGAAGCTCGCCTTGCTCTGCGACGGCGCCGATGCGGTCATTCATGTTGCGGGCCTCACCAACACACCCGACCCGGAGCAATTCCGCAACGCCAATGTCGATGGCACTGCGCGGCTGATCGAAGCTGCAAAGGCAGTGCGGGCGACGCGCTTCATCTTCGTTTCCTCACTCTCGGCACGCGAACCGGCACTGTCTGCCTATGGTGCATCCAAAGCCGAGGCCGAGGCGCTGGTCGAATCCAGCGGGCTCGACTGGACCATCGTGCGCCCGCCCGGCGTCTATGGCCCGCGGGACATCGATTATCTGGAGATGTTCCGCACGGCCAAATTCGGCTTCATCCCCCTGCCGCCGCGCGGGGCGAGTTCGATCATCCATGTCGACGATCTGGCTCGGCTGTTGCTCGATCTGGTCGATGCTTCGCCAGCACTGGTTCGCAAGAGAATGTTCGAGCCCGACGATGGACGCGAAGGCGGTTGGGGCCATGCCGAACTTGCCAGGGCCATCGGTCAGGCAGTCGGCCGGCGGGTATTCGCTCCGCATCTGCCGAAATCGCTCATGCAGCTTGCGGCGCGAGGCGACCGCCTGTTTCGCGGGAACAATGCGCGGCTTACGGCGGACCGTGTCGGCTATATGGCACATCCCAATTGGGTCGCGCGTTCCGCCAAAAAGGTGCCTGCCGCCGTATGGTCACCACACATAACGGGCGAGGAAGGATTGAAGACCACCGCCGATTGGTATCGCGAGGCCGGCTGGCTCTAGCAGTCGGCGGGCAATTGCCCATTCGCGCAAAATCTGACTATTGTGCCCGCATGGTCGCGAGTCGTGAGCGGTAAGAACCGCCTTTTTTCACGGGTCGTGATCGGAGGAACCCATGAAAACTACGATTGCAATCGTCACGCTGGCGCTGCTGGCGGGCTGTTCGCAAGGCGAGCAAACGGACGCAACCCAAGACACCGCCGCGGCGCCGGACACAGCGATTGCCGAACCCGCCGCCCCGCTTGCCGCAGACGGCCAGCCGACACCGGGCATCTACAAGATCACCGATTCGGAAGGGAAGGTCTTCTCCGAAGAAGTCAAACCCGACGGCACCTATGTCCAGACCGACGCCGAAGGCACGGTGGTAGAAACAGGCAAATGGAACCAGAAATCACCGGGCGAATATTGCTACACCGCTGACAAGGAAGGCGCCACCGAGCAATGCAATGCAGAGGCAGTCGGCGCGGATGGGGTGTGGACCTCGACCAGCCCCGACGGCAAGACTGCCACGGTAGAACGCGTGACCGCCTGACGCTTGATCCGGCCTAAATTGACGGCACCGGCAGCATTCGCCCCGGTGCCGTCATCGCATCCTAGAGGAAGGGTTCTTCGCCCGGATGGTGGATGCCGCATTCGATCTTGTCCCACCCTGCCCAGCGGCCCGAGCGTGCATCTTCGCCTTCGGCCACCGGCCGTGTGCAGGGCGAACAGCCGATTGACGGGAAGCCCTGATCGACCAGCGGGTGGCGCGGCAGATCATGGGTTTCGATATAGGCGGCGATGTCCTCGGCGGACCAGTCGATCAGCGGATTGATCTTCAGGCGGCCCTGCGCATCAGACGTATCGACCTCGAAACGCGGCAATTGCGCGCGGGTGGTTGACTGGAAGGCCTTGCGCCCTGTCAGGCTGGCATCGAAGCGTGCCAGCGCCTTCTCCAGCGGCTTGACCTTGCGCAACTGACAGCAGCCATCGGGGTCATATGACCAGCGCAGCCCGCTTTCGTCTCGCTTGGCGAGGTCTTCGGGATCGGGATGGAGATTGACGAGATTGAGCCCCAGCCGCGCGGTCAATTCGTCGCGATAGGCCAGCGTTTCGGGAAAATGCTTGCCGGTTTCGAGGAACAGCACCGGAATGGTGGGGTCGATCTGCGACACCAGATGCAGCAGCACAGCACTTTCCGCACCGAAGCTGGAAACCAGTGCGATATCGCCTGCCAGATTGCCTTCGATTACCGCACGCAGCCATTCCGACGTTTCGCTGCCGCGAAACATGCGGTTGAGGCGGATCGCGTCCTGATCGGTGTAGCGCGGCCCGGTATCGATGCGGTCGACCGGGCGGCTAGCCATCGGCAAGATCCGGGTGGCGGAGCTTCCAGATGGGGACTTCGCCGGTTGCAGCATTCTGATAGACATAGGGGTAGCGCTCCAGCGCCGCTTTCACATCGGCAGGATCGAACGGAACATTGGGCGCGAAACTGTCAAACCCGCAGCGGCGCATGAAGAAGACGAGGTCGACCAGCACATCGCCGACGGCCTTGATCTCGCCAGTGTAGCCCGCCTCGCGCAGCATCCGCGCGGTGGAGAAGCCGCGCCCGTCGCGGAAACGCGGGAAATCGACTTCGACCAGTTCCATCCGGTCCAGATAGGGAAACAGCTGGGTCACATCCTCGCCAGCTTCGATGCGGACCGAAGTCACTTCGGGCTGATCGAGGAACGCGTCGAGGGAAACGGCGGGATCATCGGCCACCGCATCGTCGCGGAAACGGAGCGTCTCAGACATAGATCGCCTCCTTGAAACCATCCATGCCGAGGCGGCGATAGGTATCGATGAAGCGCTCGTTCGCCTCCCGAACAGAACGATAATGCTCGATGGCGCGTTCGAGCGCGTTGACCACGCCGTCTTCATCGAAACCGGGGCCAGTGATCTTGGCTTGCGAGGTTTCCTCGTCACCCGATCCGCCGAGCAGCAGCTGGTAATTCTCGGTGCCTTTCTTGTCGACGCCGAGGATGCCGATATTGCCCGCATGGTGATGCCCGCAGGCGTTGATGCAGCCCGAAATCTTGATCTTCAGCTCACCGATGTCTTCCTGCCGTTCGAGGCTGGCAAAACGTTCGGCAACCTTCTGCGCGACCGGGATCGACCGCGCATTGGCAAGGCTGCAATAATCGAGGCCGGGGCAGGCGATGATGTCGGTCACGAGGTCGAGATTGGCATCGGCGAGGCCGACTGCCTTGAGCGCCTGCCAAAGTGCGAACAAATCGGCCTTGCGGACATGGGGCAGGACAAGGTTCTGCGCATGGGTGGCGCGGATTTCGCCGAAGCTGAACTTCTCCGCCAGATCGGCCACTACGTCCATCTGCTCCGCCGAGATATCGCCCGGGATGCCGCCGATGGGCTTCAGGCTGATGTTGGCGATGGCATAGCCGGGCGCCTTGTGGGCAATCGTCTGATGGCGGACCCATGCAGCAAAGGCCGGGTCGCTGAGGTCGATGTCCTCGCTCAGCCCCTGCTCGAACGGCGGCGGCGCGAAATAGGCTTCGATCCGTTCATATTCGGCCTGCGGGAAATCCTGATCGAGCGACAGGAAATGCTCGAAAGCCTCTTCTACCTGACGGCTGAACTCTTCCTGCCCCAGATCGTGGACCAGAATCTTCATGCGCTGCTTGTGAATGTTGTCGCGCCGCGCATGGCGGTTCCACACGCGCAGCACCGCCTGCAGATAGCTGAAGATCTGCGCGGTAGGCAGGAAGTCGCGGATCTTGTGCGCGATGAAGGGCGTGCGGCCCATGCCGCCACCGGCATAGACTTCGAACCCGATCTCGCCCGCGTCATTCTGAACGATACGCAGTGCAAAATCGTGCCAGCGCAGCGCCGCACGATCCACCGGCGATGCGATCACCGCGATCTTGAACTTGCGCGGCAGATAGCTGAATTCGGGCATGAAATTGGTCATCTGCCGGATCATCTCGGCCCATGGGCGCGGGTCGATAATCTCGTCCGCCGCGGCACCGGCGTATTGATCGGCGGAGACATTGCGGATGCTTTCGCCGCTGGTCTGGATGGCGTGCATCTCGACCGTCGCCAGCTCGGCCAGCAGATCGGGCGCTTCGGCCAGCTTGATCCAGTTGTACTGGATATTCTGCCGCGTGGTGAAATGGCCGTATCCACGGTCATAGCGGCGCGCGATATCGGCCAGCTTGCGCATCTGCGGCGCGTCAAACGTGCCATAGGGGATGGCGACGCGCAGCATATAGGCGTGGAGCTGGAGATAGAGCCCGTTCTTCAGCCGCAGCGGCTTGAACTGGTCATCGTTCAATTTGCCTTCGAGGCGGCGGCGGGTCTGGTCGCGGAATTCCTCGACACGGGCATCGACCATCGCTTGGTCGTATTTGTCGTAACGATACATGATCAGATCACCCAGTTGCCGATTTCGGGATCGGCGGGCTTGAGGGTCAGGTCGGGGCGCACGGTGGGGCCCAATGCGCGGATGCGGTCCTTGATGTGGGCGGGGCGCACCATGCCGTCGACCACTTCGGCGTCGATCGCATAGGGCCCGTTGACGCGGCGGGCGGCATCTTCGCGGCGGGCGATTTCTTCCTCGCTGCCGGTGACGTCACCAGCATCCTCGACATGCAGCGACCAGTCGCTGCCGGTCCACCAGATCACCGCGCCCGATTTGAGGTCGTTTCCGGTAAGCACTCTCATCGTGCGGCCTCCACAGCCAGATTTGCAATTGTCACGTCGTCGCGCGCGGTCACCTCACCGATCACGATCAGCGCAGGGCTGACCACGCGTTCCTGCTCGACCAGTTCGGGCAGGCCCGCCAGCAGACCGCGCAGCACGCGCATGTCGGGCCGCGTACCGTTTTCGATCACGGCCACGGGGACATCGGGGGCCAGCCCGTCCGCCATAAGCTTTTCGGCGATCTGTGGGGCAGTCTTGACGCCCATATAGATCACCAGCGTGCGACCCTTGCCCGCCAGCCCGGCCCAATCCTGTTCAGCCAGACCTTTGCACTGGCCGGCAACGAAGCTGACGATGCTGGCCGCATCGCGGTGGGTCAGCGCGATCTGCGCCGCTGCCGCCGCACCATTTGCAGAGCTGATTCCCGGCACCACTTCGACACGCACACCGGCAGCACGCGCCGCTTCAAGTTCTTCGCCGCCGCGTCCGAAAATGAAGGGATCGCCGCCCTTGAGGCGCACGACATCTTCACCCGAATGGGCGATACGCACCAGCAGGGCGTTGATTTCTTCCTGCGGCATGGTGTGACGCGCGCGGCTCTTGGCGACAGAGACAAGCTCTGCATCGCTGCGCGCCAGCGCCAGAATTGCAGGATCGACGAGCCCGTCATGCACGATGACGCGCGCTTGCCCGATCAGCCGCGCAGCACGCACGGTCAGCAATTCCGGATCGCCCGGCCCTGCGCCGACAAGATAAATGATTCCAAATTCCGACATCACGCCAAGATGCGGATGGCGGGCGCTGCGCGCCAATCAGAATGTATGCGCGCTAAGGTAGATCAAATTTTGAAACCAAGCCTGTCTGGCCAGAAAGCGCAGATTTACTTGGCACTTTACGGCTTCGGCCCGGGATCACGCTCCAGAACAGCTAGCAGCCTGTCGAGCTGAGCGCTCGAACGGATATGAATGTCCTGCTGCGGGAAGGGAATCTCCACGCCCGCTTCCTTGAATAGATACCACAGCTTCTTGAGCACGCCAGAACGGACATTGCCCACGCCCTCTTCAGGGTCATTGATCCAGCACTGGACAATGAAATCGACCGAGCTGGCCCCGTAATTGTCGAGCCACACCGTCGGTGGCGGGGTCTTGAGCACGCGGTCTACCGATTTCGCCGCTTCCAGCATCAGCTTTTCGGCCTGATCGAGATCGGCATTGTAGGAAATGCCAACCGGCACCTGGATGCGGACATTGCGCGAGGAATAGGACCAGTTTTCGACCTGATTGATCATCAGGTTCTCGTTCGGAATCAGATATTCCTTCTGGTCACGCGTGGTGATGGAAACTGCGCGAATGCCGATCTTGCGGATCTGGCCGAAGCTCTGCTGGCCCGATGTATCGGTCACCGCGATCACGTCGCCCGGCTTGATCGACTTGTCCATCAGCAGGATGATTCCGGCAATGAGATTACCAAAGGTTTTTTGCAGGCCGAAGCCAATAGCGAGACCGAAAGCACCCGAGAACACCGCCAATGCCGTCAGGTCGATTCCCAGCATATCGATGCCGAGGAAGAAGGCTGCGGCCCAGACCGCCATCGAGACGAGCTTTTCCGCAAGCAATTGCTGGGTGCCGTCAAGGCGGGTCATGCGCCGAACCAGCCGCCGCGCCAGCTTGCTGACGAACCAGGCAAAGAACAACACGCCGAGCACGATTGCCGAAACGATCAGCACATCGAACAGCGAAATCCGCATATCGCCGAAACTGATTGCCCAACTGTCCAGCGTATCGACCAGTGATCCAACCGTGCCACTCTTGGCGCTGACCGCTTCCTTGATCCCTTCGGCGGCGGCTACGGAACTTTCCTCGGGCGCGTCTTCGGCCATGCTCCAGGCCTGTTCGACCGGAGCGGCAGTGGCAGTCTCAACGGGTGCGGTATCTCCCTGCACGTTTATCCTTCATCCATCGCGGCAAATGCCTGTTCGAGATCGGCGATAAGATCGCCCGCATCTTCCAGGCCTATCGATAGGCGAATGCCGTAGCGATCCTCAACCCCCCAGCCAGCACGCGGCCACTCCATCTTGCTGCGCACCGGTTCGACATCGAAAGGCAGCGCAAGGCTTTCGTATCCACCCCAGCTGTAACCGATGCCGAACAACTCCAGCGCATCTACCAGGCGGCACCGCGCTGCATCGTCGCGTCCCTTGAGGACAAAGCTGAACAACCCGCAGCCGCCAGTGAAATCACGCAACCAAAGATCATGGCCGGGCGTTCCAGGCAGCATCGGACACATCACGTGCGCCACCTGATCGCGCGCGGCGAGCCATTGCGCCACAAGAAGTGCGCTTTGCGTCTCGCGCTCTAACCGTACGCCCATTGTCCTGAGGCCGCGCAGCACCAGTGCGGCATCATCGGGCGAGACGACATGGCCGAGTTGCTGCGCGCCTAACCGCAACTTGCGATACCAGCGCTCATCCGCGCTGGCCGCGCCCATCATCACGTCCGAATGGCCACCCACGTGCTTGGTCAGCGAGGTGATCGAAATGTCGCAGCCGTGATCGAGTGCGGCAAAGCCGAGCGCGGTTGCCCAGGTGTTGTCGAGCAGGTTAGCGGCCCCCTTCTCGCGCGCGATCCGGGCGAGCGCGGGGATATCGCAGACTTCCATCGTCAGGCTGCCCGGCACCTCCAGCATCACGGCCCTGGTACGTTCACAGAAGGCTGCCTCGTAACCCGCAAGATCGAGTGGGTCGAAGAAACGATGCTCAACGCCATAGCGCTTGAGCAAACCCATCGCGGCATTTCGCGTCGGGTCATAGGCATTATCGGCCACCAGCAGCACGTCGCCCGGCTTGAGCACCACCAGCAGCGCGCCGACAATCGCCGCAACGCCGCTGGGATAGAGCACCGTGCCTGCCGCGCCCGGCTCAAGCTCGGTCAAGGCCTCGGCCAGCGCCCATTGCGTCGGCGCGCCGCGACGGCCGTAGAAGAAACGCCCATCCTCATTGCTTTTCACCCCTTCGCGCAGCGCCGCGCAATCGGGATAGAGATGGGTGCTGGCGCGCCACACCGGCGGGTTTACCACACGATCGGCAAAATCGCCCTTGCGCCCGCTCGTGACGAGCCTCGTGGCACCGGCAATGTCCTGCTTGTCCTTGCGGCCCATCGTCAGCGCGCTATTCCGCTTTCCTTGGGCGTAGCGGGGTCGCCGCCCCATTCCATCCAGCTGCCGTCATATAGTGCCCCGCTGTCTTTCCCCAGCAGCGCCAGACCGAACAGCAGCACGGCCGCCGTCACACCGCTATTGCAGCTGGTGACGATGGGAGCATCGGTATCCACGCCAGCTGCTGCAAATTCCGCGGCAATTGCGTCAGGCGATTTGTATGTGCCGTCCGCCTCGATCAGCCCGCCGAAATGGAGATTGCGCGAGCCGGGAATATGGCCCGCCGAACCGCTGCCTTCCTCGCCGGCAAAGCGCGCTGCGTCGCGCGCGTCCACCACCTGCTCATTGCCGCTGTCAATATTCTCAAGCATGTCATCTTTGCTGCGGACCTCACGATGGCGCTGCGGCACGCCCCATTCGCGCGGTGCCTGCTCCAGCGTTCCGCTGGCAAGTTCGCGCCCCTCTGCGCGCCATTTGACGAGACCGCCGTCTAGAATGGCGACATTGTCCTGCCCATAGAGCGACAGCACGAACCATGCCCGTGCTGCACTGCGGATCGCGCTGTCATCATAGATCACGATGCGGCTGCGCGGGGCCACGCCCAGTTCGCCCATGCGCGCGGCAAATTGCTCGGGCGTGGGCACGGCCTTGGGAACGCCGGATGTTTCATCGATGAAGGTAGCAAGGTCGAGGAACCGCGCGCCGGGGATATGGCCCGCTTCATATTCGGCCCGGGCATCGCGCCCGCTTTCGGGCAGATGCATGCTCGCATCGAGCACGGAGATATCCTCGGCATCGAGCCTTGCGGCAAGCCAGTCCGTCGAAACGAGTTTGTCCATCCGCGCTGATTAGCGCGCGCGGTGCTGGCTGTCGATTCAGTCGAGCGCGCGGGCAGCGACGGGCGAATAGCTGCGCGGCCCTTCGTCGATACGGAACGGCGTGACACGCCCGCCATCGGGCACACCCTGGCCGACCACAAAGGTGCGCACTACCGGTTCGTTGCCCGCACCATCGACCCGCACACGCAGCAGCGGCACGAACAGCGCGGCATTTCCCTGCCGGATGATCTTCGCCTGTGTCAGCGGGATCTGCAGATTGCCTTCGTAGCGCACGCTTTGCCCCGGCGCGATACGCTCGAAAGTATGGCGCTTCTCCAACACTTGTGCCGCACTTGCGACCTGCTGTTCTACAGGAACTGCGCCATGGGCAGAAACAAGGTCCGCCCCGACCGCAACGCCAGTAAGTGCCGCACTCGAGCGATTGATCAGCGTCACGCGATATTGCAGCGTGGCATTTACGATCGAGCGGGTGAGCTTGATAGCCTCTGCCCGAACTTGCAGGTCAGCCGCTTCGACGGGCGTAGCAGCATTGGCCACGACCGGTCGTTCGATCTCGGGCGGCGGAGCGACTGCGCGGCGGCGTTGCCACAAGAAGAAACCCCCGGCGAGCAGCGCCAGTAGTCCTGTACCGCCGAGCACGGACCATAGCCATGACGGTGACTGTTCTGCGTCAGCACCGGTGGACGGCTGGGGTTCAGTCGTAGGGAAAGATGTGGGAAGCGACGGGCCCGACGCGGTCGGAGTAACGACCGGCGCAGGCAGCACCGTGGTTTCCTGAGGGACGATTGGCGGGCGCTCCGCACCGGTAGGCAGCGGAGTCGGCTGGCGACGCGGCGCAACTGTCGGCTGGGCCGCTGGTCGCGTCAGCGCCGAAGCAGGTGTTGACGTGGGAATCGGCTGGACGGTCGCCGTCGAACGCGGAGTCGGTGCAGGCGTCGGCGCAGGTGTGCCAATGGCGCGCGGGCGCACGGGAACTGCTCCGCTCTCGGTATCGACCGGTCCCTGAACGCGCGGAGTGGCGGTGGGCGCTGGATTGGGCGGGAGCTGGAAATCCTGTGCGTCCTGAGCCGAAAGCGCAGCAGGCGCGGCGAGAACCAGCGCGACAAGTGGAAGGCGGAAGGCGAAAGACATGGGCAAAGGGGGCCTGATCGGGATGCCGCGCTGAATAGGCACTGAAGCATCCCATTCCAAGCGTCGCCTTGCACAGGAACCGCATTAGGGGCAGAGGCGCGGCATGAGCGACACACCCACCCCCAAGTTCCTCGGTGCGAACAGCACGCTACCCGCATCGCCCGAGGAAGCCGAACTCGATTACGTCCCCAATCCGCGCAAGGACGAGCTATATCTGGTGCGCTTTGCCGCTCCCGAATTCACGTCGCTGTGCCCCGTCACCGGCCAGCCCGATTTCGCGCATCTGGTGATCGATTATGCGCCCGGCGAAACCATTGTCGAATCGAAAAGCCTCAAGCTGTTCCTCGGCAGCTTCCGCAACCACAATGGTTTCCACGAAGATGTGACCGTTGGCATCGGCCGAAAATTGTTCGACGAAATGCAGCCGCGCTGGCTGCGTATCGGCGGTTATTGGTATCCGCGCGGCGGCATTCCGATCGATGTCTTCTGGCAGAGCAGTGAAGCACCCAATGGTCTTTGGCTGCCCGATCAAGGCGTGGCACCCTATCGCGGACGGGGCTGAGGCCGCTTATTGCGGGAACCCTGGTGGAGCCGAGCGGGATCGAACCGCTGACCTCGTCATTGCGAACGACGCGCTCTCCCAACTGAGCTACGGCCCCGTTCCAGGCAGGTGCTCGATTTAGCGAATGCCGCAGCACGCGCAAAGGGGGTTTTCTAGCTGCGGATTTTCCAGCCCGACTTGAGCACGCGATAGACGACATAGGCCAGCAACAGGTTAAACACCCCCAGCCCTAGTGCGCTGTGGAGCACCGCCTGATTGGTATCGCCAATATCGCTCTGGCCAAGAAAGCCGAAACGGAAGCCACTGATTACGTAGAAGAACGGATTGGCACGGCTGATCGCCTGAAACGCAGGCGCGAGATTGTCGATCACGTAAAAAGTACCCGACAGCAGGCTGAGCGGCGCGATCACGAAATTGGTCACGGCGGCGTTATGATCAAACTTCTCCGCCCAGATCGACGCGAGCAGACCCAATAGCGCGAGCATGGTCGCCCCCATCAGACCGAACCACGCGACTGCCCAGGGATGCGCCAGCGACAAATCGACGCCGGGGTAGAAGGCCATCGCCAGCGCCACTGCACCGCCCACAAACACCGCGCGCGTAACTGCAGCAGCGACAATTCCGCTCATCAGCTCGCCTTCGGACAGCGGCGGCATCAGCAGGTCGATGATCGTCCCTTGGATCTTGCCCGACAGCAGCGAAAAGCTGGAATTGGCAAAGGCATTCTGCATCATCCCCATGACAATCAGCCCGGGCGCAACGAAAGTGGCGAAGTTCACACCCAGCACTTCGCGGCCCGAACGGCCCAGCGCGACGGTGAAGATGACGAGAAACAGCAGCGTCGTTACCGCTGGCGCCCAAATCGTCTGCGTCTGCACCTTGAGAAATCGGCGAACCTCCTTAATATAGAGGCTCCACAATCCCACGCGGTTGATCCCGGTGATCACCGGCCTGCCGCGCCCGGGGAAACGACCCTTACTTACGCCATCATCCTCGATAATCGGGGCATCCGGCTGCAGCGCGGGTTGGACTTGATCGGTCATGGGCCAGCGCCTAGGGCCAAGCATTCCGCGTGGCAAGCACGGCGCGGGCATGAAGGATACGGATTTTAGATGAGCTGGACCGACGAACGGATCGCGACGCTGAAGAAGATGTGGGAAGGCGGATCGACCGCCAGCCAGATCGCCGACGAGCTTGGCGGGGTGAGTCGCAATGCCGTAATCGGCAAGGCCCACCGCCTCGGCCTCAAGGCACGCCCCTCCCCCGTGAAAGCGAATGAGAAGAAGGCGCCCAAGCCCAAAGTTGCGGCGCCCAAACCGGCAGTGCCGCGCAAGCCTGCTCCGCGTCCGGTCGCCAAGGCACCCAATGTGGAACCCGCGCAGCCGAGCGCACAGCCCACCGCAAGGGCCGATTCGGACATTCCAACCCAGCCGCTGCCCAACCGTACGCCCGACATGCCCAAGATCGTTTCGGTCGGCCCCGGCGGCTTCCTGCGTCAGGGCCCGGGCGACCAGCAGGCCCCGATCCCGCCAGCTCCACCGCGCCGATTGGTGCCAGCCAAACCCGATCCGGCAATTGCCGACAAGACCAGTCTGCTCGACCTGTCGGACAAGGTATGCCGCTGGCCGATGGGCCATCCGGGCGAACCCGATTTCCATTTCTGCGGCCAGAGCGTGAACCCCGGCTTCCCCTATTGCGTCGAGCATTGCGGGCGGGCTTATCAGGCACAGTTGCCGCGTGGTGCACGCCGACCTCCCCCGCCTCTGCCTTTCGGCGGTCCACGCGTCCGCTGATTCGGTTTTATTGCGATTCGTAATGGCGCCGCTGGACCGAAATGGTCCGGCGGCGTTGTCACTTCATCCGTAACGGGCGTAAATCTTTACAAGCCCGGCAGACCCAATTAACCCTGTCTATCTGGCTCAAATGCCGGGTTCCGGGCTGGATGTTTCCTAAATGGTTACCATCCCGGTTGACCTGTCTGCCACTCCTCGATGCCAGAAGGGACGCATTGAGATTGACGCTCCGACAGGGGCAATGTGAATTGGGGCAGCACCAATGGACTGGACCAGCGCCATAACCGGCGCATTTCTTGCGAGCGTGCTGATTTTCGGCGGAACCGCCGCCGCGCTGTTCGTGATCATGCGCCGCCAGTTTCTGCTGTGGCTGTTCCTGCGCGCCTTTGCGCTTGCCACGATGGCCTGGGCATTGTCACCTTCTCTGCCCAGCTTTGAAGGCATATCGCCAGCCGACAGGGTTCTGATTGGCGGGATTGCCACCGATCTTGCGCTGGCGCTGTGCGGGCCGATGCTGTCGACCTATCTCGAACGACGCCTGCCGCTGAGCCGCGAACGGCTGCTGCTGTTGCTGAGCCTGCCGTTGAGCGCGGTCCCGATCGCGCTGCTGCCATCGGTGATTTATGCCGGCAAGCTCGATTGGCTGCATGACATCATGCTGCTGGGGCTAATCGGGCTAATCGGGGTGGGCATCATTCGCTCAGTATCCAAGGGCAGCCGCGCTGCTCTGTATCAGGGCATCGCCTGGTTCCCGCTGCTGCTGACCGGCCTTGCAGCGCTGGGGCACGAATTGTTCATCGGTGGAACCATGCCTTACTATCTACCTGCGATGCTAGTGGCGCTGCTGGTCGAATTCATCGTCACTTCCACGGGGATTGTGGCCGATTTCATCAGGGTACGGGCCGAACGGGATCGGGCTCTAGCAGAAATGCACTCTGCCAGGATAGCCACCGCCACCGATCCGCTGACCAATATCGCCAACCGGCGCGGGCTGGAACATCACTTCGCAGACCCTGCTCGCGAAAGGCCCAATGGCCTTGCCTTGCTCGATTGCGACCATTTCAAGCGCATCAATGACCAGTTCGGGCATGATATGGGTGACCGCGTGCTGTGCGCAGTTGCGCGCGCCCTGCAGGGCGTAGGCGTGTTCGAGGCGCGCCTTGGGGGCGAGGAGTTCGTTATCCTGCTCTACGTGCAGGAATGGCAATCCATGGCGGAGATCGCCCGCCGCCGTATAACGCAGGTGGTACGCGCAGAAGTCCCCGAATTGCCTTTCCCGATTTCCGCCAGTGCCGGACTTGCTGCAGTCCATCCCGAAGACACGCTCGGATCGGCAATGAAACGCGCCGACCGCGCGCTTTACGCGGCCAAGGATGCGGGCCGGAATCGCAGCCTGGCGCTGACCGAATTTCGTCCTTCCAGTGAACTGGGCAAGGTAACATCAATCGATCAGGCGCGCCGGGCAAACCAGATCGTGTGACGCGGGCCCTTGTTGTTGGGGCGTGCACGCACGGTGCGTTCCTCGACATCAAAACCGGCTTCCTGCAGCCGCATTCGGAATTTGTGATCGGGCGCGGCTGACCATACCGCCAGTACCCCGCCCGGATTGAGTGCCTCGCGCGCCTTGGCAAGTCCGGTGCGCGTGTAGAGGCGGCTGTTCTGGTCTCGCACAATACCATCCGGGCCATTATCGACATCGAGCAGGATCGCATCCCATTTGGCGCAAGTGCCGTCATTTGCGTCGTCGATCAGCGCCGCGACATCGCAGATGACCACTTTCCCGCGTGGATCGGCCAGCGTTTCACCGGTAAGCTCAGCCAGCGGGCCGCGCGCCCAGTCGAGGATTTCGGGCACCACTTCTGCCACCGTCACTCGCCCGCGTTCGGAAATGCCCGCCAGCGCAGCGCGGAAGGTAAAGCCCATGCCATAGCCGCCGATCAGTACGCGCGGCGCAGACGCTGCGAGTTCAGCCAGCGTAAGCTCGGCCAATTGCTCTTCGCTGAAACGCATCCGCGTGCCCATCAGCTCTTCACGACCAAGCATGATCACGAAATCACGTCCGTGGCTGACCAGTGTGAGCGTCTCGCCGCCCGGGATGGCGGCGGTGGCAAGCGTTTCGCGGGGAAGCATCTTTATTTAGTCTCCAATAAGAAAGGGGCCGCAGGCGAACCCGCAGCCCCTCACCTATAGCCTAAAGGGCAATCAGTCCTTCAGGAAGTCCGGCACATGGGCTTCGCCACCACCGTCACGGCCGCCTTCGCGGTCACGACGCGGGCCGCGATCGCCACGGCCACCACGGTCGCCGCCGCGTCCGCCACGACGATCGCCGCCACGGTCGCCGCGCGGGCCACGGTCGCCACGAGGCTCACGCGGTTCGCGGGGAGGACGAGTGTCCTCCAGCTCTTCGCCGGTTTCCTGGTCGACGACACGCATCGACAGGCGGACCTTGCCGCGGTTGTCGATCTCGAGGACCTTTACCTTCACTTCCATGCCTTCCGACACGACATCGGTCGGCTTCTCAACGCGCTCGTTCTTCATTTCGCTGACATGGACGAGACCGTCCTTGCCGCCCATGAAGTTCACGAAGGCGCCGAAGTCGACGATGTTGACGACCTTGCCGTTGTAGATCTTGCCCACTTCGGCTTCCTCGACGATGCCCGCGATCCAAGCCTTGGCGGCTTCGATCTGGGTGAGGTCCGACGACGAGATCTTGATTACGCCTTCATCGTCGATGTCGACCTTGGCGCCGGTTTCAGCGACGATCTCGCGGATCACCTTGCCGCCGGTGCCGATGACGTCGCGGATCTTCGACTTGTCGATCTGCATCGTCTCGATGCGCGGTGCGTGGGCGGAAAGTTCGGTGCGGGCAGTGCCCAGCGCCTTGTTCATTTCGCCCAGGATGTGCGCGCGGCCGCCCTTGGCCTGCTCGAGAGCGGCCTGGAAGATTTCGCGGGTGATCCCGGCAACCTTGATGTCCATCTGCATGGTGGTGATGCCTTCGGAAGTACCGGCCACCTTGAAGTCCATGTCGCCCAGGTGATCTTCGTCACCCAGAATGTCAGACAGCACGGTGAACTCGTCGCCTTCGAGGATCAGGCCCATAGCGATGCCACTGACCGGACGGGTCAGCGGAACACCTGCGTCCATCATCGACAGCGCGCCGCCGCAGACAGTGGCCATCGAGGACGAACCGTTGGACTCGGTGATGTCCGAGACAACGCGGATCGTGTAGGGGAAGTCTTCCTTGCTCGGCAGAACGGCCTGGAGCGCGCGCCATGCGAGCTTGCCGTGGCCGGTGTCGCGACGCGACGGAGCGCCGAAACGGCCTACTTCACCGACCGAATAGGGCGGGAAGTTGTAGTGCAGCATGAAGTTCGAGTAGCTCAGGCCTTCGAGCCCGTCGATCATCTGCTCGCTGTCCTTGGTGCCCAGCGTGGTGGTGCAGATCGACTGCGTTTCGCCGCGCGTGAACAGTGCCGAACCGTGGGTGCGGGGCAGGAAACCGACCATGGCTTCGATCGGGCGGACCTGATCGACCTTGCGACCGTCGATACGCTGGCCGTCCTTCAAGATGGCGCCGCGAACGATGTCGGCTTCGACCTTCTTCATGGTCTTGATCGCGACCATCTGGGTCTGCGCATCTTCGTCGGCGAAGGCTTCCTTGGCCTTGTCACGTGCTGCATTGAGCGCGTTCGAGCGGGCCGACTTGTCGGTCAGCTTATAGGCGGCAGCAACATCGGCACCGATCAGCTTCTTGAGCTGGTCCTTGATCGCCGAATTGTCGCTGGCGACTACATCCCAAGGTTCCTTGGCAGCCTTTTCAGCCAGATCGACGATCAGGTTGACGACCTTCTTGCACTCGTCATGCGCGAACAGGACCGCGCCGAGCATGATCTCTTCGTTCAGCTCGCGAGCCTGCGATTCGACCATCATCACGGCATTGCCGGTTGCAGCCACGACCAGATCGAGGTCGCCAGCAGCGGCCACGTCCTGACGCGGGTTGAGCGTGTATTCACCATCGACATAACCGACGCGTGCCGCGCCGATCGGGCCCATGAAGGGCACGCCCGAAATGGTCAGCGCGGCCGATGCGGCGATCATCGCCAGCACATCGGGCTCGCACTCGCCGTCAAACGAGAGGACCTGCGCGATGACGTTGATTTCGTTGTAGAAACCTTCAGGGAACAGCGGGCGGACTGGGCGGTCGATCAGACGGGAAACCAGCGTTTCCTTTTCTGTCGCGCCGCGCTCGCGCTTGAAGAAGCCGCCCGGGATGCGGCCCGAAGCGAAGAATTTTTCCTGGTAGTGAACGGTCAGCGGGAAGAAGTCCTGCCCTTCCTTCACGTTCTTGGCGGCGGTCACGGCACACAGCACCACGGTTTCGCCATAGGTGGCCAGAACAGCACCGTCAGCCTGACGGGCAATGCGGCCGGTTTCGAGGGTGAGGGTCTTTCCGCCCCACTCCATCGATACAGTTTTCGTGTCGAACATTGATTTTCCTTGATGACCCGCAGCGCCTTATTGCGGTGCGGGGCCTACGTGCCGGGTATACCGTCCCGGTCCGGTGCGAGGCGTATGTCTGCCTCTGGAATGGCCGCAACGCCGAATTGCGCAGAGGCCAGATAAAGGAAAGGGCGACCGGAGCCGCCCCTTCGAGAAACTCTTATTTACGAAGACCCAGCTTCGCGATCAGCGCGTTGTACCGCTCAACATCCTTCTTCTTGAGGTATGCGAGCAGGTTGCGGCGCTTGTTGACCATCATCAGCAGGCCGCGGCGCGAGTGGTTGTCCTTGTGGTGATCCTTGAAGTGACCTGTGAGATTACGGATACGTTCGGTCAGGATCGCGACCTGGACTTCCGGCGAACCGGTGTCGCCCTTTGCCTGGGCGTTGTCCTTGATGACTTCAGCTTTCTTCTCGGCAGTAACCGACATTCATTCTACTCCGCGACATCTGGCAGATTGAAACCCCGCACGACCCGGGCCATGCCGCCGTCCAGTTCCACCAGAGCCACCGGCACATTGTGCAGCTTGGCAAGGTGAAGCCCATCCGGCTGGGGCAGTTCCGAAAGCACCCGGCCCTGTCGGACCGCCTGCGCGCTATCGGGATCGAGGTTCAGAGCCGGGATGTCGTCCAGCCCCGCCTCGAGCGGCAGGATTAGGTGTTCAAGTGGCGCGCCCTTAGCGATTTCCTCCGCCGAGTCCAGCGAAATCGCCTGTTCCAGCAGGAACGGACCGGCCTTTACGCGCCGCAGATAAATGACATGCCCCACCGTGCCAAGCGCCCGTGCGACATCCCGTGCGAGCGACCGGATGTATGTGCCTTTCGAAACATGCGCGCGCAGTGTGACGCTGCCTGCCGAGCTGTCCACCACATCCAGCGCGTAGATTGTGACCGCGCGTAGCTTCATCTCGACAGTCTCACCCGCCCGCGCACGGTCATAGGCGCGTCTGCCGTCGATCTTGATCGCGGAATAAGCGGGCGGAGCCTGTTCTATCGGCCCGGTGAAGCGGGGCAGAACCTCCGCAATTTCCTCAAGCACCGGAATATGCTCCGATCGTTCGACCACTTCGCCCTCGGTATCAAGCGTGCTCGTCTCCTCACCGAAGCAAATCGTGAAATCGTACACCTTGCTGGCATCGAGCATCCGTCCTGCCAGCTTGGTCGCTTCGCCCAGCGCAATCGGCAGCGCGCCTTCGGCCAGCGGATCGAGCGTGCCGCCGTGACCGACCTTGGTTTTCGCATAGCCTCCCTGTCGCAGGACGCGCTTGACCATGCCGACGGCCTGGGTCGAACCCATCCCCCGCGGCTTGTCGAGGATCAGCCAACCGTGCGGTGCGGGTTTCAGCTCGCTCATACGGCGATGGCGTGTGCGATGGAATTGGCGACACCGTAGAAGATGCCCGAGATCCATTCGACCGGCGGCATCACGACATTCGCCACCAGCCCGCTGCTCGGGAAAGCCCATGTCGCCGCCACCAGCGCGATAATCAGAACCATGCCGAACGACTGGATCTTGCGCCATTGCGGTGCCCAGCGTTCGGGCAGCAATCCACCAAGGATATGCGAGCCATCGAAGGGCGGAATCGGCAGCAGGTTGAACAGCGCAAGGAAGGCGTTGATGACGATGAATGCACCGAACATGGTCATTACCCACTCGGGTAGTGCGGCGCCTTGCACCGCCGAAATTCCCGCAATCGCACCGACCAGCAGCGAGCCGACCAGCGCCAGGAGCAGGTTCATCCCCGGCCCCGCTGCCGCCACGGCCATCATGCCGTAACGCGGATTGCGCAGCCGCTGCGAAACCACGGGCACTGGCTTGGCCCAGCCGAAGATCGGTCCGCCCAGAAGCGCCAGCGCGCCGGGAAACAGGATCGTACCCATGGGATCGACGTGCTTGATCGGGTTGAGCGTCAGCCGCCCCATGTCGCGCGCGGTGGTGTCCCCCAGCGCCAGCGCAGTCCAGCCGTGAGCGACTTCATGGAAAACGATGGCGATTATCAGGCAGGGGACCAGGATTACCGCAAGGATAAGTGTTTCAATCATGCGGGGTAGATAGGGAGAGCGCGGTCAACCCGCCAGCGCCTCGCAGAAATGTCTGCGGCACATGGCAACGTAGCGGTCATTCCCGCCGATTTCGGTCTGAGCACCTTCGCTGACTGCCTTGCCATTGGCATCAACGCGCAAATTCATCGTTGCCTTGCGCCCGCAGTCGCACACGGCTTTCATTTCGACCAGCGAATCCGCAATGCCCAGCAACGCAGCAGAGCCGGGGAACAGTTCGCCCTGGAAATCGGTGCGCAGGCCATAGCACAGCACCGGAATGCCCACGTCGTCGGCCAGATGCGCAAGTTGCCAGACCTGCGCATTCGTCAAAAATTGCGCTTCGTCCACCAGTACGCAGGCGAGCGGGCTTTCAGCGTGTTCGGATCGCACATGGGCTTCGATATCGGTGGTCGCTTCATAGCGATGCGCGTCGCTCGAGAGACCGATGCGGCTGGAAATCGCGCCGAAACCGGGCCTATCGTCCAGCGCAGCAGTCCAAAGCGAAACGCGCATCCCGCGCTCGCCATAATTGAACGCCGCCTGCAGTAGCGTCGAGCTCTTCCCCGCATTCATGCTGGCATAGTAGAAATAGAGCTTGGCCATCGCGCCGCGGCATCCCTTGATGCTGAACCTGTTGAACCGAGAACCTTGCGCCCCATTGGCCCTTCGACAAGTTCAGGGCGAACGGAAACTGGGGATCAATCCTCCTCGTCGAGATCGCGTGTCACGCGCGGATCGTCGAGCAGGCGTTCGATACGGTCGGCCTCGTCGAAGCTCTCGTCGGGCTGGAAGTTCAGTCGCGGGGCGAATTTCAGGCCCAGGCGCTGCGCCACTTCCTTCTGGAAAAAGGCGGTGTTGGTGCGCAGCGCCTTGAGCACGATGGCTTCGTCCTCGCCCAGCAGCGGCTTCACATAGGCCTTGGCGTTGCGCAGGTCGGGCGTCATCCGCACTTCGGTAACGCTGACCGAATGCGCGGTCAGCACTTCGTCATGCACTTCCCCGCGGGCGAGCAGTTCGGACAAGATATGCCGCACCCGCTCGCCCACCTTGAGGACGCGAACCGATTGCTGTTCGGGCGTGGACTGGTTGCGGGCCATTCAAGTCACCATCCAGAGCATCAATAAACCCACACAGAAAAACGCGGACAGACAGCCCACTGTCATTCCGCCATCAATTCCGTCCCGGACTTCTTGCCGATGGCTGTGCCACCAACCCCCTTTTTTTGGAGACGGAAGCACTGCCTTCGGCTTTTGCTTGGAACGGCTCTTGGGCATTTACAACGTCCGCTCACGCTCCTCGACCTCGAACACCTCGAGCTGGTCGCCAGCCTTGATGTCGTTGGTATCAGCCAGCACCACGCCGCATTCGAGACCGGCGCGGACTTCGTCCACATCGTCCTTGAAACGCCGCAGCGAAGCGATGGTGGTGGCCGAGACAATGACATCCTCGCGCGTAAGACGGGCGTGGAGACCCTTGCGGATAACGCCTTCTTCCACCAGCAGGCCGGCTGCCTTGTCCTTCTTGCCCGAACGGAACACTTCCTTGACCGCAGCACGGCCGACGACGTGTTCGATACGCTCGGGGCCAAGCTCGCCCGCCATCTCCTTCGCGATTTCCTCGGTCAGGTGATAGATGACGTCGTAATACTTCATCTCCACACCGTCGCGCTTGACCAGTTCGCGGGCCTTGGCGTTGGGACGGACGTTGAAGCCCAGGATCGGTGCCTTGGAAGCGGACGCCAGCTGAACATCGCTTTCGGTGATCGCACCAACGCCTGCATGCAGCACGCGGACCTTGATCAGATCGTTGGACAGATTGTGCAGCGCATTGACGATCGCTTCGACCGAACCCTGCACATCGGCCTTCACCAGCACAGGGAATTCGACCACGTTCGACTGGAGGCCGGCGAACATGGTGTCGAAATTGGTCGGCGCCAGCGCAGTACGCTTCTCGGTCGCCTTTTCCTGACGATAGGAAGCGACTTCGCGGGCACGCTGTTCGTTCTCGACCACGGTCAGCTGATCGCCTGCACCCGGCACACCGCCGAGACCGAGGACCTCGACCGGCATGGACGGACCGGCTTCCTTGATCTGCTTGCCCTGATCATCGACGATAGCGCGCACGCGGCCGCTTTCGGTGCCGACGACGAAGGTGTCGCCGCGCTTCAACGTACCGCGGGTAATCAGCACGGTGGCGACGGGGCCGCGGCCCTTGTCGAGTTGTGCTTCGATCACGGTTGCCTCGGCATCGCGGTCGGGATTGGCCTTGAGTTCGAGCAGTTCGGCCTGCAGCGCGATCTTTTCGAGCAGATCGTCGAGCCCCTTGCCGGTCTTGGCCGAGATTTCGACGTCCTGCACATCGCCCGACATTTCTTCCACGATGACTTCGTGTTCGAGCAGGCGGGTGCGGATGTTCTGCGGATCGGCTTCGGGCTTGTCCATCTTGTTGATCGCCACGATCATCGGAACGCCAGCAGCCTTGGTGTGATTGATGGCTTCGATGGTCTGCGGCATGATGCCGTCATCCGCCGCAACCACCAGCACCACGATATCGGTGACATTGGCACCGCGCGCGCGCATTTCGGTAAAGGCGGCGTGGCCCGGCGTATCGAGGAAGGTGATCTTCTGACCGTCCTTCGTCTTCACCTGATAGCTGCCGATATGCTGGGTAATGCCGCCGGCTTCGCCCTTGACGACATTGGCACCGCGCAACGCGTCGAGCAGGCTGGTCTTGCCGTGATCGACATGGCCCATGATGGTAACCACCGGCGGGCGAGGCTTCAGCGTTTCTTCCGGATCGAGATCCTCGGTCGTGTCGATATCGACGTCGCTTTCGGAGACGCGGGTGATGTTGTGGCCGAACTGTTCAACTAGCAGTTCTGCAGTGTCCTGATCGATCGTCTGGTTGACGGTGACCATCATGCCGAGGTTGAACAGCTCCTTCACCAGGTCGGCGCCCTTTTCCGCCATGCGGTTGGCGAGTTCCTGCACGGTGATGGCTTCCGGCACCACCACATCGCGGACCTGCTTTTCACGCGGGGCGCTGGGGCCACCATGCAAGCGACGTTCCTTCTCGCGTGCACGCTTGAGCGCGGCGAGCGAACGGGCGCGGCGGCCTTCATCCTCGTTGAGCGCACGATTGACGGTGAGCTTGCCCGAACGGCGCTTGTCCGGCGTTTCGGCCTGAGCGCCACCGCGGGCGGGCTTGTCTTCCTTCTTCTTGCGCTCTGGCTTCTTGACTTCAGGGCGCGCGATCGGGGTGAAACGGCGCGGAGCAGGAGCGGGAGTGCCGTCCTGCGTAGCCGCTTCCTCGTCAGCTTCGGTTTCGGCTTCGGAGCTTTCTTCCACGGCCGGCGGAGCAGCCTTGGCTTCTTCTGCAGCGCGCTTGGCAGCTTCTTCCTCGGCCTTGCGGTTATCGTCTGCCCGCTTCTTCTCGTCCTCGACTGCCAGCTTGGCGGCTTCCTCGTCCCGCTTGCGCGCTTCTTCGGCCTGACGCAGGCGATCTTCCTCGGCCTCACGCTGGAGACGCGCGACGCGTTCCTGCGGAGTCTCGCTCGCCGGAGCGGGCTTCTTCGGCGCAGGCTTGGCCGCGACCGGAGCGGGCGCAGGTGCCGGTGCAGGCGCCGGTTCAGGCGCAGGGGCAGGAGCCGCTTCGCCCGGCTTTACGAGCTTGCGGCGGCGCTTCACCTCGACCGCCACCTTGTTGGTGCGGCCGTGGCTGAAGGTCTGCTTGACCTCACCGGCATCCACCGACCGCTTGAGGCCGAGGGGTTTGCGGGCAGGTTTGGTTTCGTCGTCGCTCATTATTGCTCGTTTCTCTTCGTCGTATCGTTCGTATCGTCAGAGGCGCGCGGCATGGCGCGCCCGTCGTCATCGGGCATGTCACGCCCCATAAAGTGCATGAGTCGCGTCAGGGGCATCAGCACCCGTGCGGCCGCAGCATCGCCGGCCCGCGAGCCCGCTATCGCCAGATGGACGACATTGTCGCGGCCCAATGCCACAGACAAAGCGTTGCGGTCCAGAGGCAGAGTGATCCCGCGTTCGCCGGACCCTTCGGTTTCGCGTCCCACGCGCCATGCCTGGTCGAGCTTCTTGCGCCCGTCCTCGCTGGCATCGGCAGCATGGAGCAGCAGCGAAACCCCGCCTGCACGCGCGGTTTCGGCAATGCGCTGTGTCCCCAAAATAAGCGCTCCAACGCGCATTTCGAGCCCCAGCCTGTCGAGGAATACGCGGGTCAGCGCATCCTCCACTTTCTGTGGCAGGTCTTCAGGGACGATCAGTTCGCCGGTCTTGTAGGCACGGGCAAGGCCAGCCTTGAGCCTGCCATTTCCCTGCGCCTCCTCAAGCGTTACGCGCGATGCCGTGATCCATGCACCGCGCCCCGGGGCCTTTTCCTGCACATCGGGCAGGACCAGACCATCGGGCGAAGCGGCAAGCCGGACCAGCGCCGCACGCGGTCCGGTTTGCCCCGTCAGGACACAGCGCCGCTCGGGCTCCGACTTGCGGGGCCGCGGCGCGTCAGCGATGTCGGGCGTCAGGCGCTCATTGTGTGGAGTCCGCATCGGCGGCCTCCTGCGTGTCGCTCGTCGCGGCGGCTGCCGGAGCTTCCTCGTCTTCGAACCAGTGCGCGCGGGCGGCCATGATGATCTCATTGCCCTGCTCTTCGCTCAGCCCGTATTCGCCCAGCACACCGCCCTTGTCCTGCTCGCGGGCGGGACGGGTCTGCCGCATCGGTGGGCCTTCGGCGGCATTGTTGCGGCGACGCGGTGCTTCGCGGCGCTTGGCAATGAGCTCGTCTGTGGCGAGATCGGCAAGATCGTCGAGCGTCTTGATGCCCGCTTTGCCCAGTGTCACCAGCATGGCTTCGCTGAGATGCGGCAGTTCGGCCAGATCGTCTTCGACGCCCAGTTCGCGGCGCGCTTCGCGATGCTTGGCTTCCTGACGGTCGATCGCTTCCTGCGCGCGGCTCTGGAGTTCCTCGGCCAGCTCCTCGTCGAAACCTTCGATAGCAGCCAGTTCGTCGAGCTCGACATAAGCAACTTCTTCCAGCTCGGCAAAGCCTTCAGCGACCAGCAGCTGCGACAGCGTTTCGTCGACGTCGAGTTCTTCCTCGAACATCTTCGAACGCTCGGCAAATTCCTTGCTGCGCTTCTCCGAGGCTTCTTCCTCGGTCATGATGTCGATCTGGTTGCCGGTCAGCTGGCTGGCGAGGCGCACGTTCTGGCCGCGGCGACCGATGGCCAGCGAAAGCTGGTCGTCCGGTACCACGACTTCGATACGGCCTTCTTCCTCGTCCAGCACGACGCGCGCCACGGTGGCGGGCTGGAGAGCGTTGACGATGAAGGTCGCGCCATCATCGCTCCAGGGAATGATGTCGATCTTTTCGCCCTGCAGTTCCTGCACCACCGCCTGAACGCGGCTGCCCTTCATGCCGACGCAGGCGCCGACCGGATCGATGCTGCTGTCATGGCTGATGACGCCAATCTTGGCGCGGCTGCCCGGATCGCGGGCGGCGGCCTTGATCTCGATGATACCATCGTAGATTTCGGGCACTTCCTGCGCGAACAGCTTCTTCATGAAATCGGGGTGCGCGCGGCTGAGGAAGATCTGCGGTCCGCGGTTGTTGCGTTCCACCTTGGTGATCAGCGCGCGGACACGTTCTCCGACACGGGCCGCTTCGCGGGGGATCTGCTGGTCGCGGCGGATAACGCCTTCAGCGCGGCCAAGGTTGACGATCACATGGCCGAATTCGACCGATTTGATCACGCCGGTAATGACTTCGCCTGCGCGGTCCTTGAATTCCTCGAACTGGCGCTCGCGCTCTGCATCGCGGACCTTCTGGAAGATAACCTGCTTGGCGCTTTGCGCGTCGATGCGACCGAGATCGACCGGCGGCAGCGGATCGACGATGAAGTCGCCGACCTTGGCATTGGCATCGAGCTTGGCGGCCTGCTTCAGATCGACCTGCTTGAAGTAATCCTCGACCTCTTCGACCACTTCGACGACGCGCCACAGGCGCAAATCGCCGGTCATCGGGTCGAGCTTGGCACGAATGTCGTTTTCCGCACCATAGCGGTTGCGGGCAGACTTCTGGATCGCCTCTTCCATCGCCTCGATGACGATGGCCTTGTCGATCATCTTTTCCGAAGCAACCGCGTTGGCGATCGCGAGGAGTTCAGCCTTGTTGGCGGAAATGGCACTGGCCATCAGTCGTCTGCCTTCTCTTCAGTTTCGACGATTTCGTCGGCACCGCTCGAATCGAGCGGCTGGGTGGCGGCAATCAGTTCGTCGGTCAGGACGAGCTTAGCCGAATGAATTTGGTCGAGCGGGACCGAAACAGTGCCCGCCTTGCGATCCTCGATGGTGACAATGTCGCCTTCGATGCCCTTGAGCGCCCCCTTTAGGCTGCGCTGGCCGTCCCAGGACTTGTCCATGCTGAACCTGGCTTCGTGGCCCGCCCAATTGGCGAAATCCTTGACGCGGGTCAGCGGACGGTCGATCCCGGGCGAGGAAACTTCGAGGTGATAAGCACCGTCGATCAGCACTTCACCCGCTTCCTCCATCTCGTCGATCCGGTCGGACACGCGGCGGCTCAGCGCGGCGCATTGTTCGATCACCAGCTGCCCGGTTGCCGGGTCTTCCGCCATGATCTGCAGTGCTTGCGCGCCGTCACCGGCTTCGGACGGCATCATCTTCACGCGCACGAGATCGAAGCCGAGCGCCTTTGCCTCGGGTTCGATAATGTCGTTCAAGCGTGCCAGATCGGCCATTCCGTCTCCATATGCGCGACGATTGCGACAACGGCGTTTCGCGCCGGCCCCTTTCGGCGCCAGCCCCACTCTGCCATCGACAATGTCGGGATGGGTGGCCAGATAGGCGCGAGTCTGCGGAAATGCAAGCGCGATTGCTACTCGGCCTGTTCGGAACCCCAGCCCGCGGCATCAGCCTCTTTCTCGGTCATCCTGTCGCCGGAAGATCGCGATGGGGCGGGCGCCAGCGGGCTGGCCGCATCGCCCGATCCCGCATAGGCGCATGGCGGACCGCCCGGGGCCTGCAGCGAGGGGAATTTGATGCTCAACGGGTTCTTCTTGCACACGAACACCGAGATGCTGTCACCAACTTCGATCCCTTCAAGCTGGCCCGGCACTCCGAGCGCGGTTCGGCTAACGGTCCGCTCTGCACCATCGCTTGAAACATAGGACACCTTGATCTGCCCGTTGAACAATTCGTGATCACGCGGCTTCACGTCTACGACCACGGCGGACTGGAGATCATAGGCCAGGGGCCCTGCGAAGATCGCACCGCCATATACGAACAGGAGGCCACCGATCCATTTTCCCAGCTCGGTCTGGAGAAGGACATAAGTGCCCAGTGCGAACCCTGCGATCAGGCCGAGGCATCCGAGCGAGCGCTTGGGCATGGCCATATGTTCAACCCCGAAGCAGGTAATCGATCTGGGTGACGATCAGCATCACCACCACGGCAGCGATGACATAAAATCCCTTTTGCCGCCCATGCCGCAGATCATCTCCCAACTGGTGCATGCGCTGTGCCTGTGCTCTCCCGCTCAACCTGGCGAGCGGCCAGACGAGCAGGAGGATCAATGGAATCGCGAGTAGCGGCAGCAATGGCGTAAGTGTTTCCATCTGCGCTTGTATAGGCTGCTCCGGTTCGGAAAGGATTAAGGGCCCGGCAACCAGCCGGGCCCTCGTTCCCCATCCAATCTGGCCTTCCTAGTGGCGTGCTTCGGGCACTTTCACATGCGGCGCCCAGGTTACGTGGGTGATGATTGTATAGCCGTTGAAGTTGCGGACATACTCGTTGGGGCGTCCGGCAGCATCCTTGCCGACCGCCTTGCCCCATTCGGCGGGCGAGTTGCCCGGATCGATGCCAAGCGGCTTGCCCTTGCCGCCGCCATTGCCCGGACCGCCGCCGCCACCGCCGCCGCCGGTATCGGCATGGCCATAGATGCTGGCGAGCTGCTGGTAGTCATGCGCATCCGGATGTTCGTTTCCGTCGGGCCAGCTGGTGTATTCCATGCACGAGGTCGTAAGGTCGGTGTTGAAATCCTCGTTCTGGTGGCCGAGGCCGTAGTCGTGACCGATCTCCTGGCACGTCACCAGCTGCTTCCACGTTTCGGTATTATATTGCGGATAGGCAAAATAGGTGTCGTTGAGCTTGGTCGAACCGGCCACGATGTGTCCGCCTGAAAGGCTGATCGAGGCAATGCCCAGCCAGCCGGTCTGGCCATAGGCGGAATTGCAGACCTGGATCGTACCTGAAACCATCGGGCAGCGCTTCTGGTTGGTGGTGCTGGTGGTCAGGGCGCTGTCGATATTGTTCGACCGGTTCCAGTCGGCAACTGCGATCGAAACGCGCGGCTTCCATGCACCGACGGTATTATCGACCACAGTCGGCGTGGCGATGCCGTTGGGCGTCGACCAGTGATAGGTGCTCCACGCGTGATTGGCGATGGCTGGACCTGCAACAATTGCCGCAGCCACGGCGACGCCTGCTGCGAGCTTCCTCGAATGCTTCATGCTGTTCCTCCCTTGAGAACTGCTCCCCTATGATCGAAGCCGTCGCCTTCCATATCGAGCAGGCAGAGGTCCGCTTTCCGTTAGGGAATCGGGACCAGAGCGGCTTGCTGGAGAGAGACTGTTCACAACTGCCGCGGCAATGCAAGGTCAGCGATTTCGCGAGTCCCGATACGAGGCAGATGGGACAGCCGCGAGGCGGGCGCAATTTCGGCTATTCGTCTTCCTGCATCAACCCGTGCTTCTTGATCGCATGGCGTAGCTGGTCGTAGCTCAGGCCGAGCGATTTGGCGGTCTGACGCTGGTTCCAGCGGTTGCGGCCCAGTGCGTGTTCGACAATGGCACGTTCGTGGGAATCGACGGCCAGGCGCAGGTCTTCGACACTGTCGTAGTCAGTGGCAGCGGGTGCTGGCACGGCGGCAGTCTCGGTTTGCGGAGCGCGGCTGGTTACTGGCTCGAGCGGCTTCCACGGGCTGTCGAAGGGGTCGAACTGGACATGGCCGATGGGGGCGCCCCAATCGTCCCAGCGATAGACCGCACGTTCCACCACATTGCGCAATTCGCGGACATTGCCCGGCCAGGGGTGGTTCTCGAGCTGGTCGGCGACATGATCGGCAAAGCCCGGCCACGCCTCCCAGCCCAGCTCCGCCCCCATGCGCCGCCCGAAATAGTCTGCCAGCACGCCAATGTCGCCTTCGCGCACGCGCAGCGGCGGCAGGGTGATGACTTCGAAGCTCAGCCGATCGAGCAGGTCGGCGCGAAATTCGCCGCGCGCTGCCTTTGCCGGAAGGTCCTCATTGGTCGCCGCGACGATCCGCACATCGACCCTGATCGGGCGCGAGGAGCCGATGCGGTTGACCTCGCCATATTCGACCGCGCGCAGCAGGCGTTCCTGCGCGCCCATCGACAAAGTGCCGAGTTCGTCGAGGAACAGCGTGCCCTTGTCGGCTTCCTCGAACCGCCCGGCCCTCTGACGTGTGGCACCGGTGAAGGCACCCGCTTCATGGCCGAACAGCTCGGCTTCGATCAGCGTTTCGGGCAGCGCCGCGCAGTTCATCGTGACCAGTGGTTCTTCCCAGCGGTTCGACAGGCGATGAAGACGTTCGGCGATCAGTTCCTTGCCCGTGCCCCGTTCACCGATAACCAGCACCGGGCGGCGCATGGGTGCCGCACGGCTGGTCCGCTCGACCGCATCGAGAAAGGCGCCGGACTGGCCAATGAACTGGTTTCCTCTGTCCATGACCAATAGATAGGAAATTTCACCAAGGGTTGGCAATGCACCCCATCATGTCGTTCGTCGAAAAATGGCAAACCCACGGGAATTCGCCGTTTTCGCATTTTGGCACGCCGCTTGCTGAACAGGAGACAACAAGTAGTTTCGTCCAAAGGGAGGACACCATGTACAACCGCAAATTCTTCAAGACCCAGCTCGGACAGGCCGCTCTCGCCAGCATCGCTGCGATGACCGCTTTCGTCGCGCTGAGCTCGCAGATCGCGGTTACCACCCCGATGCCTGCACTGGTATCGATCAACCAGGTTGAACTTGCGTGAGCGAACACAAGAATCCCCTTGGGCCGGAGCGTCTACCCCCCGACAGTCCCCGTGACGCTTCGGCCCGCCCCAATCGCGTCCGCCTTTCGCGGCTCGATGATGAAGTCGAACGGTTGCGCCGCACGCCCACTCCCACCCAGCGCGGGCGGGGAGAAGGCATGTCGGCCAGCGACTGGGGCAATCCCGACAAGGTCAATGCCAAACTCAACGAATTCTTTTCCAACGGAGCACCCCTGATGGGCATCTTCAGCCGCACACGTGACATCATCGCCGCCAACTTCAACGACATGCTGGACAAGGCAGACGACCCGCAGAAGATGATCCGCATGATCATCCTCGAAATGGAGGAAACGCTGGTCGAAGTCCGTGCGAGCGCCGCGCGCACCATCGCCGACCAGAAGGAGATGCACCGCCACACGATCAAGCTGGACAAGCTCCAGGCCGACTGGGGCGAGAAGGCCCAGCTGGCGCTGTCGAAGGACCGTGAGGATCTGGCCCGTGCTGCACTGGTGGAAAAGAAAAAGGCCGGTGACATGGCCGACCAGCTCAAGCAGGAAATCGCCATCCTCGACGATGCCCTGCGCGCCTACGAGCAGGACATCCACAAGCTGCAGAACCGCCTGCGTGAAGCCCGTAGCCGCCAGACCGCCATCGCCGCGCGGCTCGAAAGCGCGGAGAACCGCGTCAAGCTGCGCAGCCTGATGACCGAGGAACGCGTCGACGATGCGCTGAGCCGCTTCGACCAGCTCGAACGCCGGGTCGATTACGCCGAAGGCCGCGCCGATGCGCTGGCCATTTCCGATGGCAGCGGCAAGCCCAGCCTGGCCGACGAGATCGCCGCGCTGGAAGGCGCCGATGCGATCGATGACGAGCTTGCAGAAATGAAAAAGGCGCTCGGCATGACCGATGGCGCAGAAAAGAAGGAAGACTGAGCGATGGACGGCCCCGAATTCATCATGATCATGGGCATTGTGATCGGCCTGCCCTGGCTGATCCTGCACTATGTCACCAAGTGGAAAACCTCTGCCACCATCACCACCGATGACGAGGCGCTGCTGGAGGATCTCTACAACCTCGCCAAACGGCTCGATGAGCGGATGGACACGGTTGAGCGGCTGGTTGCCAGCGACAACCCCGATTTCCGCCCCGCCCGCCTCGTCCATGACAGCGAGAAGGACAACCAGCAGCTGCGTGAACTCGAGCAGCTGCTTGCCGAGAAGAAAGGAGCCAGCAAGTGAACTCCCCCCGCACCACGCTTTATCGCGACAAGACCAACGCCAAGTTCATGGGCGTGCTCTCGGGCATCGCTGATTATACCGGGGTGGATGTGCTCTGGGTCCGGCTGGGCTTTCTCGGCCTGACCTTTGCCAGCGGCGGATCGACAATTCCGTTCTACTTCCTGGCCGGCATCCTGCTGAACAAGAAGCCCGCGCATCTCTATTCGGAACCCGATGAACAGCGTTACTGGCAGCGCGTCCGGCAGAGCCCCAAGCGCACCGCCCGCGAAATCCGCGCCAAGATGAAGGATGTCGACCGCCGCCTGGCCGAAGTCGAAACCTTCTACGTCACCAGCAACCCGCGTCTGAACGCCGAGATCGAACGGCTGCGCTGACCAGCGCGCCAAGGGAGGAGAGAGGAAATGGGTGAACTGATCCCCATAGTTGCCATCCTGATGGTGTTCGGCCTGCCGATGCTGGCCATCTGGACCAAGCACCAACAGAAGATTGCCGAAATGAACGTGCAGTCGACCGCAGAAAACACCGCCGAACGCGCTGCGCAATATGCCAGCAAGGTGCAGAGCCTCGAAGACCGCGTTCGCGTGCTCGAACGCATCGTCACGGACAAGGGCTATGACATCGCCACCCAGATCGAGGCCCTGCGCGACCAGCGCCGCGTCGACGAAGGGGCCGGCGTCCCGCTCGATGTTGCCAGCAGGGAGCGCGTGTGATGGGTGACAACAATATCATCGTGTTGATCGTTACTGCCTGCATCATTGGCTGGCTGGTCAACAACTGGATCCGCGCCAAGCACGGCTATCCGCTGGAGAACGAGTGGGGTGGCTTCAGCGAACGCACCGATGACGCTTCGAATAATGAGCTGAAGCGGGAGAACACAGCGCTGCGGCAGGAACTCAAGACCGTGCATGACCGCGTGGCGGTGCTGGAACGGATTGTCACCGACAAGGGCTATGGCCTCGCCGACGAGATCGAGGCGCTGCGCAGCTCTGCGGACAGTGGCGTCCCGCTCGATATGGCCAAGAGGGAGCGCGTGTGATGGAATTCGCTGAAATCGCCCCTTACCTCGGCTGGATTGTCGGCGGCTGCATTGCACTGGGCGCTGGCGGCATCCTCGCCTCGGTCCACACCACGCGGCTCAAGATCAAGAACGGCTATCCGCTCGAAGGCATGTGGGGACAGTCCCTGAAGCCGGGCGCCGACGGCCAGACCGCCGAGCGCGTGACACTGTTGACGCAGGAGAATGCCCAGCTGCGCGCCGAACTCGGCTCGATGAAGGATCGTCTCGCCAATGTCGAACGCATCGTCACCGACAGCGGCTTCCAGATCACCCATGAAATCAACCGCCTTCGCGACGGGGAGCAGGTACAATGAGCTTTTGGACTGCCGCAGTAGTCATTGCCGCCATCATCGGCTTTGTCGAAATCTACAAGGCGCGCCACGGCGTGGTGAAGGATTGGAAGGGCAATGAAAGCATCGCCCAGCGCGATGACCCGGAAACCCGCCGCGAAGTCGAGGAACTGCGCGAACGCATCAAGGTACTCGAACGTATCGCCACCGATGGCAACACGCTCGACTCTGTCGAAACCAAACGGATCGCCGCCGAGATCGAGGCCCTGCGCGAAAAGCAGGCCAACTGAGGCCATCCGGGTTCAAGAGAGGACATTGAAGGACATGTTCGAACCAAGCATCATCATCGCGGCGGCATCGCTGCTCGGCATCATGGTGGTTGCCGCTGCCGCACTGCGCGGCTGGCAGGGCTGGCTGGAGCTGAAGCGCAGCGAGCTCGACAGCCACAATCCCGGTGGCCCGCAGCGCGACGAAGGCTCGCCCATGGGTGCGGCGCGGATCGAGCTGGCCGACCTCAAGGAACGCATCCGCAAGCTCGAAGCCATCGCCAGTGGAGTGGATCTATGAGCAACAATGTCGCCAATAACGCCGCGCAGGCCGGCATCGGCCTTGGCAGCGCAATCGCCGTGGCCATCAGCTGGAGCCTGCACAAGTCGATCGTCTGGGCCGCCATCCAGGGATTCTTCGGCTGGTTCTATGTGATCTATTACGCCATCACCCGTCCGGGCGGGCTGTCGGGCTAGACCTGCTGAAACACTCCTTTGCGTTTCGTGAAGCCCGTCCCTAATTGCGGCCCATGCGCACACTTTCCGATATTGCCGAAGAATATGACTTCCTCGAAGGCGACGAGCGTTATCGCCTGCTGATCGAGCTGGGGCGCGAGCTGGAACCCATGCCCGATGCGCTCAAGACCGACGCCACGCTGGTGCGCGGCTGTTCGGCGGCCGTGTGGGTCTATCCCACCGGCGATGCCGCGCGGCTGCATTTCCTCGCCGACAGCAATGCCGCGATCACCAAGGGGATCGTCGCGCTGGTGATATCTGCGGTTCAGGACCGGCCTGCTAGCGAAGTCGCCAATATGGACATTGCTGAAGCTCTCGCCCCGTTTGACCTCAAGAACCAGCTTTCCAGCAACCGCACGCAGGGCGTCCCCAACATGATCGCTCTGGTGAAGGACCACGCAGCGCGGATTGCATCCAACTAACATGAAGCGGCCGATCTACAGCGCGCTCGGCCTTGTCAGCGTCGGCCTTGGCGCGATTGGCGCATTCCTGCCGATCATGCCGACCGTGCCCTTCCTGCTGCTGGCGGTCTATTTCTTTGCCCGCAGCAATCCGGAATGGGAGAAGAAGATTCTCGACCACCCAACATGGGGCCCGCAAGTGCTCGACTGGCGCGAACGCCGCGCCATCAGCCGCCGCGCCAAGACGATGGCTATCAGCGCCATGACCGTCGGCGCGGTGT
>CBFGON010000011.1:0-38419 GCA_965650395.1 uncultured Qipengyuania sp.
CGATGAGGCGCTTTCCGGCGCAACAGGGGTCTCCGCCGGAAGTGTCGCACATCCAGCCAGCGATAGCACGGCGATGGATGACAGCAGCAGACTGCGCATGGTACTCAATTCCCTCTGTTATTAACCGGGCGGTGCGAGACGGTATAGCGGCGGGCAGCATTGGCAAGCACGTCTTCGCGCCAGAAATGGACTGGCTTCAAGCGGTGCTGGACGAACAGCGTAGCCTGATCGGCATAATGCGGCGAGCGCGGCCGTGTGGTTGCCGACCCATAAGGCTGGATCGAGCGCGAGTTGACGCGCTGGCCGGGAAGCCATTCGACCCATTGGATAAAGCTGTCACCATGCTTGACGGACAAACGACCGTCTTCGTCAACGTTCCAGGTTGTCGAGGCACGCAGAGTGTCGGACCCGCCGTCTAGCGGTAGATCGATTGTCCCCTGCCGTAGCCTCAGCACTTCGCCCATCGGCGGATCGATCCGCCCGAAATGCTTCTCCAGATGCGCAACCGACCATTCCAGCTTCTCGCGCGCATCGGGCCAAGGCTTGTTCTGATAGGCGGCGGACATGAAATCCTTGACCATCAACAGCGCCAGCGCATCGGCGCGGCCGATGTTGTCCGCGGTGAAGTCCCATCGCAGCAACAGTTCGCGTGCCGTGGCAAGTTCTGGATCGTGCGACAGGTCGAGAGCTTCCAACTCGTTCCAGAGTTCGAGCAGGTAACCGGCCTTCTCATACGCCGTGTCGTATTTGATCGCCTCCAGCGTTGCGCGGTCGAGCAGACTGGCTTCGCTCATCAGCTTCCACGCGCGGCGGCTGCGATTGGTCTGCTTCAGCTCAATTCCCAGCTCGGGGGCAAAAGCTTCAGGCGAAAGATCGCTTCCCGCACCCGCTGCCGTATAGGGGGCATTGTTCGAATTGTAGAGCCACCCGCTCGCCGGATTGATGTATTTGGGCAGGCGGACATAGCTGACCGGACCCTGCCAGATCAGCGCGCTGTCATTGCCCGGCAGCACCCCGCGCCAGTTTGACCGAGCTCTCCGGTCAGGCAGGGCGGCGTTATAGACATAGGCAATATTGCCTTCCCCATCACCATAGATGAAATTGGTCGATGGAATGTCCATCCGGGCCAGGATGGTCTGCCATTCCTCGAAACTCCGGGCCTTGTTGAGGCGGTAGTAAGCATCGAGCTGGCCAAGATTGTCGATCCCGCCATAGCGGATGGCAAAAGCCCCTTTGTCATTCTTGATCACCGGACCGTGGGCGCTGCGCCAGATATCGCGGCGTATCGGCAGCACGATAGGGCCGAGGCGTACGGGGAGAGTAACCACCTTATGCTCCAGATCGCGCCATTGGCCGTCGAGCCGGTAACGCTTGCCGCTCTTATCCAGCTCGAGCTGGTAGACATCGACCATGTCGGGCGTGTTGACCGTATTGGTCCAGCCCAGCACTTCGTTGTGGCCGAGGAAGGGATAGGGTGATCCAGGGAAATTGGCCCCGGCGTAGTGCCAGCCTTCCTCGCTCTCGACCACAAGCTCATACCACGCCACCCCACCGCGCCAAGGCTGGTGGCTATTGGAGACGAGCACGCTCGGTCCGCCAGATTTCGCTGGCGCAACCGCAAAGGCATTCGAACCGGATAGCGCACTGTCAGGACCGAATGGTGAGAAGGCGGCGGTTTTAGCCGTATCCTTCATAGTCTGCGTGTGTGGACCGCGCGGGAAACCGGGAATGTCGGGACCGTATTCGGGGCGAAGATCCTCACTCGCGACCAGCGGCTGGATCACGCTATCCAAACCAAAGAAGAACGGCTGGCGCAATGCGAAACCGGCGGCGACATCTAAACCGTCAACCGGGAAGAGATTGCCTAGCTTGATCTCGCCCGGGTGCTGTTTTGCGTAATCGTTGAGGCCCGTCGCATAGGCTTCGAACACCGCGCGCGTATCGGCGGGGAGTTCAGGATAATGCCGCTCCGCCGTGCCGCGTGCATCGAGCAGGTGATAGACGTAATCAACCGCAGCCCCGTCCTCGCCCGCAATCGTGCCATAGCGCCCGCGCGCCATTGCCAGAACGTCCTGCAAGGTGAAGAAATCATCTTCCGAATGGGCGATCGCCACACCATAAGCGACGTCAGCATCGGTCTTGCCATAGATATGCGGCACGCCGAATTCGTCGCGCACAATCTCGGCGGAATAGCCGTCGCCAGATGGCGTGACTTCGCTGCGCTTGCCCCAGAACGGTTCCCACGTCGCCAGCGCGATGAAAGCAATGAAAACAAGCAGCAGAAGGGCAATCCCGATCCGCCCGAGCCATCTTTTCATAAAGGTGAGTCCTCTCCTGCAACCGACCTAGCCATCTGCGATGGACCGCGCAATCGGGCTGGGCAAAACCTGCTTCTCGCCCTTTCGCTAACGGGATTCGGGTGTCTAGCCAGACAGGGTGCCAGCAAGCATCACCATCGGCTACGAATCGTCCGGCAAACCGGTTGAGTTCGATATTGAGGAGCTTCTCGCTACCCGTCTGCTCGTCCAGGGCAATTCGGGCAGCGGCAAGTCGCATCTGCTGCGCCGTTTGTTGGAGGAAAGCGCCCAACTGGTGCAGCAGGTGGTGATCGACCCGGAAGGCGATTTCGTGACGCTGGCTGAGCCTTTCGGCCATATCGTTATCGACGGCTCGGCTTATTCGCCTGCCGAGATCGAAGCATTGGCGCGCCGCATCCGCGAACATCGTGCCTCTGTGGTGCTGGCGCTGGAGGGTCTGGAGGTCGAGCAGCAGATTCGCTGCGCCGCGCAGTTCCTCACCGCGCTGTTCGATGCCCCGCGCGAACACTGGTTCCCGGTGTTGGTGGTGGTCGATGAAGCGCAGATGTTCGCTCCTGCCGTTGCCGGCGAGATTGCGGAGGATACGCGGCGGATGACGCTTTCGGCGATGACCAACCTCATGTGCCGCGGGCGCAAGCGTGGGCTGGCCGGAATCGTCGCCACGCAGCGGCTTGCCAAGCTGGCGAAGAATGTCGCGGCGGAAGCGTCGAACTTCCTCATGGGACGTACCTTTCTCGATATCGACATGGTTCGCGCGGCCGATCTGCTGGGTATGGAACGCAGGCAGGCGGAGCGTATCCGCGAACTGGAGCGCGGCCATTTCCTTGCGCTCGGCCCGGCGATCACCCGGCTGCCTGTCGCGGTGAAGATCGGGCCGGTGCAATCGGGGCTGAAGGCCCGCGCCGAAGGGCTGATGGCCATGCCCGTGACAGCGCCTGCGGAAATGGCAGCACTGCTATCGCGTGATCTGGCGCGCGAAGTCGCCAAGGTTCCGCCGCCAGCCCCTCCTCCTGCGCCGCGTGTGGAAGAGGTTGAGGACAGCATTGTCCATGCCGAGGAAAGGCAGGTGCCGCAGTCGCCCGAGCCGGTCGAAAACGGCGCATTGGCGCAGCGCATCGATGCGATCATTCGCGAGATGGCGGGTGAAGAGGCAGTCGCTTTCCAGTCAGGCAGTTCGCAATACCAGACTTTCCTCACCCGCTGCCGCCGCGAGCGGCTGATTGGCCCAATGCCTGACATGCGCGCCTTCCGCCGCCTTTTCGCTTTTGCCCAGACAGGGCTCGATGATCTGGACGAGGATTTGCGCGCGCGGATCATGCATCTGGCTAGCGCGGTGGAAGACGATCTGCTCGCCCCCTTCCTTGTGATCACCAAGACCGCACACGAAGGCGAAGCCGAAGTCGACGAGCAGGAACTGGCCCGCGCCTATGGCACCCGCTCGCCCGGCCGCATCCGCCGACTGCTCGACCATCTGGAGCGGCAAGGGCTGATCGTGGTACGCGAGGATTTCGGCGGTGGCCGTACCGTCATGGTCCCGGGGCTCGCAGGCGAACCGGCGTAATAATTTTGCGCACCCCTTTTGCGCTCGCCACTCACACCCCTATATGCGACTAATACACCGACAAAAATCGGAGGTGTAGGGCTTGTGTTGCATTATCGCCACACCATATCCGGGCGGCAACTCAGATGAGGGCAGTTGAATGAATCTCGAAAAATTCACCGACCGCGCCAAGGGCTTCCTACAGGCCGCGCAGACCGTTGCCATCCGCATGAACCACCAGCGGATCACGCCGCTGCATATCCTCAAGGCTCTGCTCGAGGACGGCGAAGGCATGGCTGCGCAACTGATCCAGCGCGCGGGCGGCAATGCGGGCATCGCGGTTAATGATGTCGACATGGCGCTGGGCCGTATTCCCGCGGTATCAGGCGGCGGTGCGCAGCAAACCCCGGGACTCGACAATGACGCTGTGCGGGTACTCGATCAGGCCGAGCAGCTGGCGCAGAAAGCTGGCGACAGTTTTGTGCCTGTGCAGCGCATTCTGCAGGCGCTCGCGCTCAATGCGGGCGAGGCGGGCAAGGCGCTCAAATCGGCCAATGTCGATTCAAAGACATTGGAAGCGGCGATCCAGGAAGCAACCGGCGGACGCTCTGCCGACAGTGCGGGTGCCGAAGAGAGCTATGACGCGATGAAGAAATACGCGCGCGACCTGACGCAGGCTGCGCGTGATGGCAAGCTTGACCCGGTAATCGGCCGTGACGAGGAAATCCGCCGAACGGTGCAGATCCTTGCCCGCCGCACCAAGAACAATCCGGCGTTGATCGGCGAACCCGGTACAGGCAAGACCGCGATTGCCGAAGGGTTGGCGCTGCGTATTGCCAATGGCGATGTGCCCGATAGCCTCAAGGGCCGCACGCTTATGAGCCTCGACCTTGGCGCACTGATCGCCGGGGCGAAATATCGCGGCGAGTTCGAGGAACGGCTCAAGGCCGTGCTCGACGAAGTGAAGGGCGCCGAAGGGCAGATCATCCTGTTCATCGACGAGATGCACACGTTGATTGGCGCGGGCGCGTCTGAAGGCAGCATGGATGCGGGCAATCTGCTGAAGCCCGCGCTGAGCCGCGGCGAACTGCACTGCATCGGTGCGACCACGCTCGACGAATACCAGAAATATGTCGAGAAGGATCCCGCGCTTCAGCGGCGCTTCCAGCCCGTCTATATCGACGAACCCAGCGTGGAGGACACGATTTCGATCCTGCGCGGGATCAAGGACAAGTATGAGCTGCACCACGGCGTGCGGATTACCGATGGCGCGATTGTCGCCTCGGCGCAGCTTTCCAACCGCTACATCCAGAACCGCTTCCTGCCCGACAAAGCCATCGATCTGATGGACGAGGCGGCCTCGCGCATCCGCATGGAGGTAGAGAGCAAGCCAGAGGAAATCGAAGGACTCGACCGCCGTATAATCCAACTGCGGATCGAGGAGCAGGCGCTGCAGAAGGAGAGCGACCAGGCATCGAAGGATCGCCTTGAAGCGCTACGCAAGGAACTGGCTGAACTCGAACAGCAATCCTCCGAACTGACCACCCGCTGGCAGAACGAACGCGACAAGATTCATGCCGAGGGGCGTGTCAAAGAAGCGCTTGATTCGGCTCGTTTAGCGCTCGAACAGGCTCAGCGCTCGGGGGACCTCGCCAAGGCTGGCGAGCTGCAATATGGCACCATTCCAGAGCTTGAGAAGAAACTTGCAGAGGCCGCCGGGCAGACGGAGAACGCCCTGCTACGCGAAGAAGTGACCGAAGACGACATCGCTGGCGTCGTATCGCGTTGGACCGGCATCCCGGTCGACAAGATGATGAGCGGCGAGCGCGAGAAACTGCTCCAGATGGAAGAGATCATCGGCAAGCGGGTGATCGGCCAGCAGCAGGCGATCGATGCGGTCAGCAAGGCAGTGCGTCGAGCGCGTGCGGGCCTGCAGGATCCTAACCGTCCGCTGGGCAGCTTCCTGTTCCTGGGGCCCACCGGCGTCGGCAAGACCGAGTTGACCAAGGCACTGGCCGGCTTCCTGTTCGACGATGACACAGCAATGGTCCGCATCGACATGAGCGAATTCATGGAGAAGCACGCCGTCGCCCGGCTGATCGGCGCGCCTCCGGGCTATGTCGGCTATGACGAAGGCGGCGTGCTGACCGAAGCGGTACGGCGGCGGCCCTATCAGGTGGTGCTGTTCGACGAAGTCGAGAAAGCGCATCCTGATGTGTTCAACGTACTGCTGCAGGTACTCGATGATGGCCGCCTGACCGACGGACAGGGCCGCGTGGTCGATTTCACCAACACGCTGATTATCCTGACCAGCAACCTGGGCAGCCAGTACCTTGCCAATCTGGACGAGGGGCAGACGGTCGAAAGCGTGGAAGCGCAGGTGATGGACGTGGTGCGTGGCCATTTCCGGCCCGAATTCCTCAACCGGCTGGACGAGATCATCCTGTTCCACCGGCTGGCGCAGGAACACATGGCACCCATCGTCGAAATCCAGGTTGCGCGCGTGCAGAAGCTGCTCAAGGACCGCAAGATCACGCTCGACCTTACGGAGGGCGCCAAGAAGTGGCTGGGCAGGGTGGGTTACGACCCGGTCTATGGTGCACGCCCACTCAAACGGGCTGTGCAGCGCTATCTGCAGGACCCGCTAGCCGACAAGATCCTGCGCGGCGAAGTGCCCGACGGCTCGACGGTGAAGATCGACGAAGGCGATGGCGCGCTCAAGATGGTGGTGGGTTAGGCGCCCGCAGCTTTCCGCAGGCATTAAAAGCCGTTGGCTGCCCAACGGAAAAGGGCCCCGGTTTCCCGGGGCCCTTCTTTTTGTCTGACGTGAGATTTAGAAGTCGAGCGAGACACCAAACCGCACATAGCGCGGGGTCTGGTAGCTTATAGGCTTGCCATAGTTCTCATTGAGCGTGATCGTGTCGTCCGAATTGATCGGACCATCGACGTCGCCGTATTCCTGGAAATCGACTGCGTCGTCGAAGTTGAACACGTTGAACACATCGACGCGGAACGAAAGGTTCTCGAACTGCTCGACCTGCGGGCGAAGCTGGAGCGACAGGTCGACACGCTTTTCCCACTTACCCTTGAAACCGCCGCCGCGGCCAACCAGCACGCTGTCGGTGGCGGTGTCCAGATCACCATCACCATCGGTGTCGGTGGCAGTGGAACGATCGCCGCAATACCAGCTGTCAGCACCGCCCGAAGTGAACGGGTTAGCTGCACGGCCATCGTTGTAGGGATAGATGCCGACACAACCATACTTGCGGGGCGACGACACGCGGGCATTGAGGCCCAGTCGCAGCCATTCAGTCGGAGAGTAGCTACCGAATACCTTGAACTGATGTTCGCGGTGGTTCGGCAGGAACCCGTAGGAACCGTCCATCCAGCCCGGCTCGTCGAAGTCCTGCGTCAGGCCGACATCGTCCTGGCCGTTGTCAGACTTCACACCACCTTCGTAGTTACCCTTCGAACGCGACCAGACATAGGAGCCTTGCAGACCCCATGTGCCGTCGAAGTCACGCTGGAACAGTGCTTCGAGAGCGTAGTACTTACGCTTTGCCTTGGGCAGATCGATGTATTCGGCCGGAATGGTCAGGAAGCCACCTTCGAAGCCGCCCTGTGGCGACACGTTGATGGTGACATCGCTGCCCGGATTGAGCAGCACGTAGCCGCCGCCGCCGACATCCAGCGTTTCTTCTCCGCCGCAAGCTTCCACATTGTCGGCGCAGAACTGGCCCATCGCATAGTGCGAGAGGTCAGCATCTTCGAGCACCGAACCCAGGTTACGGTAGATGCCGTTGAGGCCGAACTTCCAGTTGTCGCCAACACGCTTTTCGAAGCTGAGGATGAACTCGTCGAGATATTGAGGCTTGAGGTTGGTCGAAACCAGCGTGGTCGGATCAGGGTTCGAGCTGTCCGAGAACACGGTGAGATCGGTGAGCGGATCGCCGAGCGTCGGGTTCAGCGGATCGCCACTATATTCGTACCAGCGTTCGGTGAAGATTTCGTCGCCCGCCAGACGGATATTGGTGTTGGCAGCAACCGGCAGATAGTAACGGCCATAGAAAGCCGAAAGCCGGGTGCGCTGGTCACCGCTGACATCGAAGCTGGCGCCCAAACGCGGAGCCCACTGGTTCTTCAGGTCGGTGAACGTCTGGCCGGCTGCATTCAGGTTCTTGAAGCGGTCATTACGAACGCCCAGCGTCAGCTGGAGGCGATCGGTAACATCCCAGTTGTCCTGAATATAGAACGCGGTGTTCTGCGATTCGAACACGCCGCCCGAACGATAGATGCGTTGCCGCAGGAACGGAGTATCCGGATCAAGCCCGAACGGATTGTAAGTGCTCGAGTTGAAGATACGATTGTATGCACCGCCCGAATAGAAAGTCGACGCATCGGCAGTGAGGATTTCATGGTCCGCACCGAAGCGCACGTGGTGGCTACCCAGCGCGTCGAAGTAGAGATCGACGTCGGCACGATAGAACTCACGATCGTCCTTTCCATCCTCAACTACACCCGAACCACCGATCTGCACGAATTGCGCTGTACCCAGACGGCTGTCGTAAGTCAGCAGCTGCGTATCGGCGGCCGACAGCGTCGAGCGGCGATACTTGGACTTGCCGTAGAGGGCCGAGACCGTCAGCCAGTCGGTGAAGCTACCGGTGTATTTGCCGATGTAGTTCACGCCGCCGCTGTAGTCCTTGACGCTGATACGGTCACCCGCTTCGCCAGTTTCGGTGTCATATGCGCGCGACCATGAGCTGGTCGTGTTCGAATCGTTGAAGTAGGTGAATTCGAGTGTGTGACCGTCAAACAGGTTTGCATCCAGCTTGCCGCCGTAGAACGGGGTCTTGGATTCCGCATAAGCCTGCGTGGTGACGGTGCCGCCTTCCTGCGGAATGCCTTGAGCGAAGCTCGAAGAATAGCGCGGGTTCACGAAACCGAAGAAGAACAGGCGATCGGGGATGATCGGGCCCGAGGCATAGATATTGCCTTCGACGTCCTGCACCTTGTCCAGGCTGTTGTCGGCGCTGTAGGTGTTAGGCTGTTTGGCACGCAGGCCCGAGGGCTGCCAGTAAGCATTGAAGCCACCATGGAACTCGTTCGAGCCCGAGCGAGTTACAGCGATCACTGCGCCGCCGGTCGCGCGACCGAATTCGGCCTGGTAGCCGCCGGTCTTGACCTGCACCTGATCGTAGAATTCGAACGGAATGGTCGAACCGCCGACGAAGGTGCGGAAGTTCGTCACGTTCATGCCGTTGACGTAATAGATGTTCTCGGCAACCGACGAACCACCCAGCGAGATGACATTGCCGAAGGCAGAGTCACCCTGGGTTGCCTGCGGAGCGAGCAGCTGAACCGCTTCGATCGAGCGCGGAACCGGGATTTCGTTGGCGAGCTGCTTGACGTCGAAGACGACGCCAGTGGCAGTGCTCGAGAAATCGACGGTACGTTGCGGCTTGGCGATAACGACGATGGTGCCGCTGTCGGAAGCCGAAGCAAGGGTAAAGTTGAAGGTGTTACCGCCCAGGTTGACGTCGACATTGTCGGTACGCGTGGTGGCGTAGCCATCCTTGGAGATTTCGACCGAGTAGTTGCCCGGCGGCAGCTGCGAGACAGTGAACGCACCGGTCGAGCTGGTGGTCGAATTACGAGTGAAGCCGCGATCCGTCGAAGTGATCGTGATCGAAGCATCGCTGACTGCGGCGCCCGATTCGTCAGTGACATTACCGGCAAGAATACCGGTCGTGACGTCCTGCGCATGGACCGGAGCGGAAACGACGCCAGCGGCGCCGAGGCCGGCACCCACGAGCGCAATCGCCCGCAACGCCGTACCGGAACCGTAGAACCCCTTCCGGATAGCCTTTTTCATCATCATTTATTTCCTCATGCTTATGGCCGGCATGAATCCGGACCATCTTCTGCGCAACTACTGCCAAGCGGCAATCATCACGCAGAAATTCCCCGGGATCGGTTTGCACAAGACAAGTGCGATCCCCCAGACAAGTCATTGCGACCCCCGTTTCGGGAAATCGCTACAGACTTCGAAGCCGGGGAATCCGCCCACGGATAGAAGGATGGCAAGCTCAAGGATTGATCATGCACCGATTACAGGTGCCGAACAGAACGAATTCGAAAACGAGTTTCTCGCGCCCCTAACCCCAAAGCGAGCTTTCTCCCCAGCTCAGGCTGACATAGAAGCAAGTTAGGTGCCCCTTGGCAAGCGGAGCGAAGGCTTCAAATGCTGGCAAAGACAATTTGTCTTCCGCTGGTTGCGAAAATGCCACATCAACGTAGCACTCGAATTTTCTGTTTGTTTTCAGAAATGACGGTCAATTTACATTGCGGGCCGCGCAACCTATTTTGGTGACTGAAATAGGGTATGGCTGAAAGGGGTTTGGTGATGCAGGCGGGATCGATCAGGGGGCATGCGGCTCGAGGACTGGCGGCGCTCGCCATATTGATCGCAGCCCCGCTGGCAGCACAGTCTGGCAGTCCTGCAGAGGCGGAGCTCCAGACTTGCCGCGCGATTGACGACAATCGTGACCGCCTGTCCTGTTACGACAATGCTCTCGACAAGATTTACGGAGTCGATCCCGAACTTGCCGAAACTCGTGAAGAGCGCATTGCCGACGCGTTTGGCAAACCAAAGATGAGCGATCAGGCGCCGAAAGAACTTACTGCAAAGATTGTCAGCTCGGATCGCAATATGACTTATGGCACCACTGTGATCGTGCTGGAGAACGGGCAGCAGTGGCAGGTGCTCGACAAGGGTATCCTCCGCTCGCGGTTCGAGGCCGGGGAAGAGGTGACCATCGCTCCGGGTCCGCTAGGCGGGTATCGCTTGCGGATTGCGGGTAAACAGGGATATCGTACTGTAATTCGAGTCAATTAATCTTGCCGCAATCCGGCTTGATTTAATACTGGAGTAGTTGTGATCAGGCTGGCGGACTGCCGGCATTTGGCCGTGGATGAAATGGCCTGTCGAGACCGGGGAAGTTGAAATGAAGAAGCTGAATGTCTTTGCTGCCGCACTTCTTATCAGTGCAAGCGGTGCAATCGCCCAGGAGGCAGCGCCTGAAGACGTAACCACAGAAACCACTATCGAGGCTGAAGCCAAGGCCGAAATTGCTGTCGAAGATGAAGAAGCCAGCAAGGAAATCTGCCGCAGTTTCCGTGAAATTGGCAGCCGTCTCGCCAAGCGGAAAGTCTGCAAGACTCAAGCCGAATGGGACAAGGATCGCGAGGCGAATGCCGATGCATTGCGCAAGAACCGCGGTTCTGGTGGCCCGCAACTCGGTAACGAAGGCTGAACCCGGTTAGCATCCCGGCACCGGGCCGCGTCGACCGAAGGCACAATTCTTCCCGATTGCAAGGGGTAAGCCGAATTCTTGCGAGTCCGGCGCGGTTTGACTCGCCGCTGCGAGAGGCATAACCTCGTTCCAGCATGTGGAGAGTCTGCCATGATGAAGTCAGCAATTGTCACTCTCGCCCTCGCAACCGCTACGGTAGGAGCGCTGGCGCAGGATAACGATACTGCTACACAAGAGCCGCAAGCTGCCGAAGTGGCACCGGCCGCAGATTCCGCCGAACCGCCCAAGGTGGTCATTTCACTGGCTGGCGCAGACGAAGGCGAGGAAATCTGCAAGCGCTTCCGCGAAATCGGCAGCCGTATCGCGCATCGCAAGGTCTGCAAGACCCAGGCCGAATGGGACAAGGATCGCGAATCCAACGCCGATGCCCTGCGCAATCCTCGCGGGGCCGGTGGGCCCCAGCTGGGAAATGGCGGCTGAATAATTTGCGAAAGTCGGTTTGACCGCTAGTTGAAGGCGGATGAGCCCAAACGAACTGTTCGCGGAAGCGCATTCGGCGCTCCGCCGACGTGAATTTTCCCGATGTGAAGCACTGCTTGATCAGCTTGAAACGGCTGTCGGCGCTCAAGCAGCGATTCTCCATATTCGCGCGCTACTGCATCGCGAGCGGGGGGATTTTTCCCGGTCACTCGAGTACTTTGATGCTGCACTTCAGGTGTCACCTGCACAGACGGCTGATCCGCACATTCTGGCCAACAGGGCGGATGTTGCCGGGCGGCTTGGGTTGGTTGACGAGGCAATCGGGAATGCGCGTCAGGCAATGGTTGACGCTCGTGCAGATAGCTCATTGCAACAGCATTTCCTCAAGATCGTGCATCGCTATGCGGGCGAAGCGGTTGCCGACGCCGAATACAGGCTGTTGCTTGATAAACATGCCAATGACTCTGCGCTCTGGCATTACTACGCACTCTTCTTGCGCGAGATCGGTGAGGTGCCGCGTGCGCAGGATGCAATTCAACGCGCGATTGCGCTCAATCCGGGGTCCCGCCATGCCCTGCTATTGGCCGCCATTCTTTCGCTCGAAAGCGGTACGCCAGATCTGGCGTTGTTCGACAATATTGGAAACAGTGACCACTACGATGTCGGCGCGAAGACGGGCTTTGCGGCAGCCCTTGCAGCAGCAGGACGCTCCCCGGCAGCGTTAGCGTTTCTCGACACCGCCATAGCCGCAGATCCTGAGGAGGGCGAGTTCCTTGCGCTGGTCGATGCGCGCACTGCGATATGCCAACAAACTTCAGGTGCTGCAGAGGGCGAGAAATTTCTCCAACGCATGGTCCTTGCACAACCCGGCAATCCGGGGGTGATGCTGAAATACCTGAATTACATCTGGCGCGCACAAGGGGCATCGGTAGCTCTGGAGAAGTTGCAGCAAAGCTTCATTGCGCAGACGACTTCCGGTCAGGTGATGGAGGCGGAGCTTAGGTCCGAGGTCGGCGATATTGCCGAAGCGGAACGCCTCTATGTTGCGTTGCGTGATGCCTTTGACCGTGGTCCCGCAATCATGCGGATGGCGCGCGTGCGGCATAATTTCCGCAGCGGCAAGATCGAAACGGCCGGAGGAGAGGCCCTCTCGATCGGGCGCCAAGCGAATCTGATCGAAGCGTGGGCGCATGTTGAACTGGCCTGGCGCGCGCTGGGCGATCCTCGGTGGTCGTGGTTGACCCGCGACGGAGCGCTTGCCCGTTATGACGCACTGGAGGGATTTGCTGGCTACAAGGAGGAACTGATCTCCCTGCTGCGCCAGTTGCACGGCGTGGTCCAACATGCCCCGCTTGAACAGAGCCCACGTAACGGGACGCAGACGGACGGGCATTTGCTGCGACGCAGTGAAGAGGTGATTGGCGAATTTCGCGAAGATCTGCGGCGTGTAGCAAAGGCCTATATCTCAGATGCGCAGCTAAACGCTGAGGAGGATCATCCCCTTTCCCGTTTGGCGACGATGACGCCGTATTTCGTCGGGAGCTGGAGTGTCCGGTTGACCGAGGGTGGCCACAATGCGCCGCATTTCCATAACCAGGGTCTGCTCAGTTCGGCATGCCATCTGCTGTTGCCAAAGCAAATGCTGGGCGCGAATCCGGCAGGCGAAGGTCAGCTCGAGTTTGGCAAGCCACCTGCATCGCTGGGTCTGGACTTGCCGGCCTTTGCTCGCGTCATCCCGCAAGAGGGCCATTTCGCGCTTTTCCCGTCCTACTTCTTTCATAGTGTTACGCAGGTGAGCGGCGGGGAGCGACTGGTCGTCGCTTGCGATATCGCTGCGGTCTAGCTGGCCCTTCAGACGTCGTGATCGCCGCATGACGGCTTAAGCTGATCCGTCAGTCGGGCGGTGGTTCCGTAATGGGAAATTGGTCACAAGCCGGCACAAAAAAAAGAGGGCGGCAGTTTCCTGCCGCCCTCCTCTTGTTCGTCCGGTGCTTCTTAGAAGCGGACCGACGCCTCCAGCGAGATGTAACGACCCAGAGTGTCGTAGTAACCCGCATAGGTGTTGCCGTTCGTGGCGTGCGAAACGCCCACCAGCGGCGGATTGGTGTCGAAGATGTTGTTGACTGCTGCAGTGAGCGAGAAGTTCTCGGTCACGTCAGCGGTCGCCGACAGATCGAACCAGTTGTAGGCCTTGATACCATCCTTGTTGCCAGGGACGACGAAGGTCGAACCATCGGGATTCTCAGCGTCGACCGAACCGAAGTAACGCCATTTGGCGGCCAGGGTCCAGACTTCCGGAGCCTTGTAGGCAACGCGGAAAGTGTGGCGCCAGTTGGGCGACACGAAGCAGGTCGTGCTGAAGGTGCCTGCGCAATCGTAGACGTCACCACCCGGATAGTCCTGGAACTCCTTGTTGAGGAGGTAGGAACCGGTCAGGTTCAGGCTGAGATCGCCAGCACCGATACCGAACTGTGCACCTGCACCAATGTCGATACCGCTGAAGTTGCGGGTACCGAGGTTGTCATTGGTGAGGACCACATAGCCTTCCTGACCCAGGAAGAGGCTGCCGTTCGGAGCGCGGTTGATGCGGTCGCAGGCTGCAGGGTTCACGCCGGTGGCGCAGTCACGCAGCTGCTGTTCGGCCGGGTAGGTGCCGATAACATCGTCCATCTTGATCTGCCAGTAGTCGACACTCAAGCTGAAGCGGTTGTTCGGCGTGATCACGATACCAGCAGTGATCGTGTCAGCCTTTTCGGGCGCCAGGTTCGGGTTGCCGCCGAACAGGCCGTTGTACTGCGAAGCCGGGCTCGGCGTGATGCCGCCGTACTGAGCCGAAGACACGCCGGTAAGGGCGCACTGTGCTTCGGACAGCTCCGGAGTTGCACCAGCGCACGGATCTTCACCGCCCCACAGACCGATCGACTGCGGTGAGAACAGTTCCGGCGCGTTCGGGGCACGAACGGCGCGGTTGTAACCGCCACGCAGGCGCAGGAAGTCAGCGATATCAGCGCTGGCCTGAGCCTTGTAGGTGTGCGTGTCGAACGAACCGCCGCCATCGACTGAATAGTTCGAGTAACGGTAGCCGAGGTCAACGCGCAGGTCGTTGATCGGGCCCGAATCCTGCAGCAGCGGGATCGATGCTTCGGTGAAGAGTTCCTTCACGTCGTACTGTCCAGCAACCGACGGGGTCGGGCCGCCCTGACCTGCAAGCAGGCCGTTTTCGTACACATAGTCCGAAACCGAGCTGTAGATTTCGTTGCGGTATTCCGCGCCGAGCACCATCGAGATCGGTTCTTCAGCAATGCCGAAGCCAAGGTCGCCGGTGATGAAGGCGTTCGCGATGAATTCCTTCACGACGCCAGTGCGGGTCGCGGTTTCCGACAGGTTGTTGGCTGCATCCGCAGTCACGCCGCCCTGCTGGGCAACGAGATAAGGAATACAGTCACCGCCCGAGACGCAGACGATGTTGCCATCGGCATCCGTGGTCAGGTTCAGCGCATCCGCAATCGAAGGCAGGAAGAAGTCGTTGACATAGCTGTCGGCCAACGAAGACTGACCATACTGGATGGTGCCTTCATACGACCAGTTGCTGCTCAACGCGCCGCGCGAACCACCCAGGATACGGAACGAGTCATGCTGGATGATGTTCTGGCGGCCACCGCCTTCGACGTTACGCTTGCCGATATAGGCAGCGAAACCGTCAACCGAGGTAGGGTTATTGCCGTCTGCATCCGAATAGCTCGTCGGATCGCAAAGCACATCATACTGGGCGTCAGTGAACAGCGGGTTGCTGCGATCGCACGAGAAGTCATACTGTTCGGCGAAGAAGGTACCCGATTCAGCGATCTGAGCAACCGAACGGTTGTTCATGTACATCACTTCGACGAACGGGTTGAACGCATCGCTTACTTCATAGTTCACCATCGCGCCGAGCGTGAAGCGCTCGTCAGGACGCTGGAAGTAGTTGATCGGCGCGTAGTTGTAGAGGTTCGGGCCTGCGTCGACCAGATTGCCGTCCGCGTCCGGCGTAAGGAATGCGTTGAAGCTGTAATCTTCTGCGCCGCCTACAAACGGATAGAGGTCGAAGTTTGCGACCGGCGAGTTATACGAACCGCCGCAAGCCGTACCGGTTGCGTTGAGCGCACAAGCCGAGTGATCGCGCGCGCCCTGGCGAACAGGCTTGATGTTGCGGTAGGTTGCATAAGCAACCGCATGACCGCCTTCGCCGAAGCTGCCACCGACAGTGAAGTCGAAGTGATAGGTCTGGCCGTCAAGGCGGGTATCGGTCGGCACGCTAAAGCCACGAGCGCGCGACAGTTCGGTGACGAGGTTTTCGTCGTTGTCATGCATGTAGTAGCTGACACCGGCATCCATCTGGACGCCTTCGAACTTGTCGTCGAGGATGAAGTTGACGACGCCGGCAACCGCGTCCGCACCGTAAACCGACGAAGCACCGCCGGTCAGGACGTCGATGCGCTGAACCAGTGCACCGGGGATCTGGTTGATGTCGGCTGCGGTCGAGTTGACCGAACCGGGCTGCAGGCGGCGGCCGTTGACCAGCACCAGCGTGCGGATCGCGCCCATGCCGCGAAGGTCGAGCGTTGCGGTGCCGGTGGCGCCGTTCGAGATGAAGGCGTTCTGCGCGGCTTCAACCTGCGGGAGCTGGACCAGAACGTCTTCGAGACGGGTGTAGCCCGTTTCGGCGATTTCCTGGCCGCTGGTCACGGTGACCGGCGAGCTTGATTCAAGGTTGGGCTGAACGATACGCGACCCGGTAACGACGATAACTTCGTCGGAAGCGGCTGCGGCATCGCCCTCTTCGGCGTCCTGCGCAAGCGCGGGCTGCGCCAGCAGGGAAAGCCCGATCACGGCCGGCGCCGCACTGGCTTTCAGAATGTTCTGAAATTTCACTTTTTTATCCTCTTCTACACTTCGCGAAATTTATCCGCGATTGTTCCGGACCCCCGAGGACAGGTTGCGTGAATGCGTGTGACCGCGCCCCAAACCCGTCTGTGGAGGCTCGTATGTGCCTGTTGTGCGCGTGTGAAAGCAAAGGAATTGTGCGGTTTCGTGCTCTATTGGCACGAGGGTGTGGCCGCTTGATCACACTTGCAACCAGTCTTGGTGCCGGGCCAGTTGCGCGGATTAATTTCGGGACATGAATGCGAAGCGTGTGGCTGTTCTGGGCCGAGCTGTCCCGATCCAGATGTTCCCGGATGCGCGGCGTGCAACCAAACCTGCACTTGACGTAAACGGAAAGCATCCATAACCCAGTCGCAAATCGAAACGGAAGAGGATTCCCCCAATGCCCGAAGCCTATATCGTCGAAGCCGTCCGCACTGCAGGCGGGCGCAGGGGTGGGCGGCTTGCCGGAGTTCATCCGGTCGATCTCGCGGCGACCTCGCTCGATGCGATCATGGAGCGCTCGGGTCTGGAGGCGACGGCGGTCGACGATGTGGTGATGGGTTGCGTCAGCCAGGGTGGCGAACAGGCAATGCAGGTCGGGCGCAATGCCGTGCTTGCGGCAAAGCGGCTGGGTGAAGGCGTGCCCGCGGTCACTATCGACCGGCAATGCGGCTCCAGCCAGCAGGCGGTGCAGTTTGCCGCGCAGGCGGTGATGAGCGGGACGCAGGACGTGGTGATTGCCGCAGGCGTCGAAAGCATGAGCCGCGTGCCGATGGGGTCCACTGCAATCTTCCACATGAAGGAAGGGCTGGGGACCTACAAATCGCCCGGGCTGGAACAGAAATATCCCGGCATCCAGTGGAGCCAGTTCATGGGTGCCGAGATGATCGTAAAGAAGCACGGCTTCTCCAAGGACGATCTCGACCGTTTCGCGCTCGACAGCCATCTCAAGGCCATCGCCGCGACCGAAGCGGGATCGTTTGGCAATGAGATCGTTGGCGTTGAAGTCGAAACTCCCGAAGGCACAAAATTGCACACGGTCGATGAAGGCATCCGTTTCGATGCGACGCTGGAAGGGATCGCGGGGGTCAAGTTGCTCAGTGCTGACGGTACAATCACTGCTGCCAGCTCCAGCCAGATCTGTGACGGTTCGAGCGCGGTTCTGGTGGTATCCGAGCGTGCACTGAAGGACTACGGCCTCACCCCGCTGGCGCGCATTCACAATCTCACGGTCACTGCGGGCGATCCTGTGATCATGCTGGAAGAACCGCTGTTCGCTACCGACCGCGCGCTCGAACGCGCCGGAATGTCGATCAACGACATTGACCTTTACGAAGTCAACGAGGCATTCGCCCCGGTGCCGCTCGCTTGGCTCAAGCATACCGGGGCTGACCCCGAAAGGCTCAACGTCAACGGCGGTGCGATTGCGCTAGGCCACCCGCTTGGTGCATCGGGGACGAAATTGATGGCCACGCTGGTCCACGCCTTGCGTGCGCGCGGCAAGAAATACGGCCTGCAGACGATGTGTGAAGGCGGCGGCGTCGCCAATGTCACCATTGTCGAGGCGCTTTGAGAACTATCTGATCGAGAGGACAATTTCATGGAAGTAGGTGCAAACACTCCCGCCGTAGTGACCGGCGGCGCATCGGGGCTTGGTGAAGCAACTGCGCGGGCGCTGGCCGCCAAAGGGGCCAAGGTCGCAATCTTCGACATGAACGAAGAAAAGGGCGAAGCGCTGGCCAGCGAAATCGGCGGCATCTTCTGCAAGGTCAACGTGACCAGCGATGAAGAGGTCGATGCCGGTTTTGCCAAGGCGCGCGCGGCCCACGGGCAGGAGCGTATTCTCGTCAATTGCGCAGGAATCGGCAATGCGATGAAGACCGCCAGCCGCAGCAAGGAAGATGGCAGCATCAAGCATTTCCCGCTGTCGGCTTTCGACTTCGTGATCCAGGTCAATCTGGTCGGCACCTTCCGCTGCATCGCCAAATCGGCAGCAGGAATGCTCACGCTCGACCCGCTGAGCGACGACGGTGATCGCGGTGCCATCGTCAACACTGCTTCGGTTGCAGGCGAAGACGGGCAGATGGGCCAGGCCGCCTATTCGGCTTCCAAGGGCGGCGTGATCGGCATGACCCTGCCGATTGCGCGCGATCTGATGAGCGAGGGCATCCGCGTCAACACGATCCTGCCGGGTATCTTCAACACCCCGCTGATGAACGCGGCACCGCCGCAGGTGAAGGACGCGCTGGCCGCTTCGGTTCCGTTCCCCAAGCGGCTGGGTAACCCTGCCGAATACGCGCAGCTCGCCATGACCATGATCGAATGCGGCTATTTCAACGGCGAGGATGTCCGCCTCGATGGTGCGATCAGAATGGCTCCGCGCTAAGCGGTGAATACCATTTTCCTACCTGGCGATGCTGTGAATAAGATCGCCCAATGACCATCCGCCATTCCTTTTCCGCATGCCTTGGCAAGCGGGCAAGTGCGGCGGATTTTTTGCTCCAGGACAGTGTAACATGTGGTCCATGTCTCTGTCTCCGGCGCGTGTGAAAGGGCTGTCCCGATGACCAAATTCACCCAGATCAAGCTCGATGTCGAGGGGGCTGTTGCCACGATCACGCTCCACCGGCCCGAGAAAATGAATGCCTTCACAAGGGTGATGATGGACGAGGTGATTGACGCGCTCGATATCACCGATGCGGATGACGCTGTGCGGGCGGTTATCGTGACCGGGCATGGCGATCGTGCATTCTGCGCGGGTGCTGATCTGACGCCCGATCATGGAGGACATGTCTTCTCCGATCCCGACACGGTGGAGGATCTGTCGGACCAGCGGGTGCGCGATGGGGGCGGGCGGCTGGTGTTGCGGATGTTCAATTCGCAAAAGCCGCTGATTGGCGCCTGCAATGGCGTGGCGGTGGGTGTTGGCGCGACAATGCAGCTGCCGTTCGACATGCGGCTGGCATCCGAAAATGCGCGCTTCGGCTTTGTTTTTGCGCGGCGCGGGATTACGCCTGAGGCCTGCTCCAGCTGGTTCCTGCCGAGGCTTGTCGGCATGCAGACCGCGCTTGAATGGTGCATGACAGGACGTGTCTTTGATGCCAATGAAGCGCTTGATCGGGGCCTGATACGTTCGGTTCATCCGTCCGATGCTCTGATGCCGGCGGCACGCGCGCTGGCGCAGGAAATCGCCCAGAACACATCGGCAGTATCCGTGGCCATGACCCGCGCAATGCTGTGGCGCCTGTCGAACACGCCGCATCCGATGATGGCGCACCGGATCGACAGTCGTTCGATTTATCGCCTCAGCCGCAGCGCCGATGCGCGCGAAGGCGTGCAGAGCTTCCTCGAGAAGCGCCCGCCAGCCTATCCCGATAAAGTCAGTCAGAACATGCCCGATTTCTACCCTTGGTGGGACGAGCCCGGCTTTGAATAGGAAATCTTGCAAGTAGTTACGCAAGTAACGGCCTTGCCAAGCAGGTTCAGGCAATTACACATGGGCGATTATGCCATCACGACCACTCGCCAAGCGCCTCGCCGATTTCCTGCCATACCAGCTGTCGGTCGCCTCGAACGCGGTTTCTACCCGCATTGCGGAACAATACCGCAAACGGTTCGAACTCAAGACTACCGAGTGGCGCATCATGGCGGTGCTTGGCGACGGTGGCCCGCTGACGCAGCGCGACCTTTCGCAATTGACGCTGATGGACAAGGTGCCGGTCAACCGCGCATGCAAGGCACTGGAGAGCCGCGGGTTGGCCAAACGGATGCCAAATACGAAAGATGGCCGCTCTCACCTGCTCGAACTGACGGCGCAGGGCAAGGAAGTCCACGCCGGGATCATGCCATTGGCGGTAAAGATCGAGGATGAGTTATTCTCCGTCCTGTCCGCGCAGGAGCGTGACAGCCTTCGCGCCATGCTGCTGCGGGTGCGCGATCAGGCAGGCGAGTTCGATGCAGAAAGCCTGGCCGACTGATTTGGTCGACCAGGCTTTCTAAAGTAGCAGTGATCCGGGTTCGATGCGTTATCCGCCCTGATTGCCAACCCCGCCGCTGAAGGCATCGGCGATCGAACAGGCCGCCGGGCCAAGAATGACGATGAACAGCACCGGCAGAATGAACATGATCAGCGGCACGGTCATGATTGCAGGAAGACGTGCAGCCTTCTCTTCTGCACGCATCATGCGCTCGTTACGGAACTCCGCCGAGAGCACGCGCAGTGCCGAAGCAAGCGGCGTACCGTAGCGTTCGGTCTGGACCATGGTGGTGACCACGCCCTTCACCGCTTCCAGGTTCACGCGATAGGCGAGATTGTCGAAGGCTTTCTTGCGTTCATTGAGGAACGACAGCTCGATTGCGGTGAGCGCAAATTCGTCGCCCAGTTCAGGGTAGGCGCGGCCGAGTTCCTTGGCGACGCGGTTGAACGCTGCGTCCACGGTAAGGCCGGCCTCGGCGCAAATCACCAGCAGGTCGAGTGCGTCTGGCAAGCCCTTGCGGATTGCATCGGTGCGCTTGCCCGCCACGTTCTTGAGGTAGATTTCAGGCCCCTTGTACCCGAGATAGACTGCCAGCCCCAGCGCAGCGACGCGCTTGAATTGCCATTCGGGCTGAATCTCGACCACATAAAGCAGGGTGAAGGCAATCGCGCCGATCACGATTGGCATGATCATGCGCAGGCCGATCAGCAGGACCGCGACTTCCTTGTTGCGGAAACCGGCCCAGGCCAGCTTCTGCTGCATTTCGTCGACCTGGCTCTGCTGGAGCACCTTCATATTGCCCAGCGTGTCGCGCACCTTCTCGGTGGTGTCGGTCTTGCGCACAAGGCTCTGGCGCTTCTTGGCGCTGGAGGTAACAAGGCCCATCTTGAGCTCTTCGCGGCGACCTTCGAGTGCCCTTACGCGCTTCGCCATCGGATCCTTGATGGTGACGGCAGAATAGATCGCCACGACCGCCGCCAGCGCGGCGATCCCGGCAAGGATCGAACCGATCAGGATGACGTCGAAGCCAAGAAGGGTAGGGCCGGTTCCGGATTCCATGACTGCTTTCCCTCGTCCCTTAGATTTCGAAACTGACCATCTTGGCCATGATGAAGCCGCCGATGCTCATCCACACCAGCCCGCCAAGGCCAGTCACGATAAGGCGGTCGTCTTCGAAGAAGCCGCCGACATAGCCCGGGTTGATCCACCAGATCAGCGTGAACACCACGAAAGGCAGCGAGCCGACGATATAGGCCGAGGCCTTCGATTCCGAGCTCATCGCGCGGATCTTGAGCTTCATCTGAGCACGTTTGCGCAGGACGTCAGCGAGGTTTGACAGGGTCTCTGCCAGATTGCCGCCGGTTTCGCGCTGAATGGCAAGCGTGATGCAGAAGAAGTTGAATTCGGGGATGTTGAGCCGGTCGGCGGTTTCCTGGAGCGATTCCTCCATTGTCCGGCCGATCTTGATGCGTTCGACAATGCTTTTGAACTCGATCCCGACGGGGCCGGGAATTTCCTGCGCCACCACGGTCAGGGTCTCGGTGACGGGAAGACCCGAACGAAGACCGCGAACCAGCAGTTCGATTGCATCGGCAAATTTGGCGTTGAACTGGTTGATCCGCTTCTTGATCGCACGATTGACGATGAAGTGCGGAATACCGGCGCCCGCAAATACGCCGATCGCGAGCGACAGGGCAAGCGAACCCGAGCGCAGGAACATCACCAGCGCAACCAGCAGGCCCAGACCCAGCGATGCATAGGCATACTGGCTTAGCGTCCAGCCCTTGCCGGTGCGATGCAGGCGCATGGCCAGCGCTTCTACACGCGAACCGGATCCGGCCACGACATGCCGCTTGGGCTTGCGCGCGGCGATTGCCTTCTTGAGCTGCGATTCAACCTTGGCGTCGGTGCTTTCCGAATGCCGGTAGCGCAATTGCTGCAGGCGCCGCTGGCTGGCCTTGCCCGCGTCGGGGCCGGCGAATGCGACATAACCCAGGACGAGCAAGGTGAGTACCCCGCCAACCAGCAGCAGAAGCTGGACAATGTTCATCTGACTACTCCGTCCCGTCCATTATCAGGTGCCGGCCCGTTGGCAGGAGCTCATGAGAGCAAGCCTGCCCACGGTCCAAGCTGTTCACTCGGCTTCCTGGAAGCTCTCGCTCTTGTCTTTCTTGGCAAGCAGCGACTTGATGTCGAAATTGCCGAGCAGCGATTTCTTGCCGCCAGGTGCCGACACGACATCACCTTCCTCATCGCCGATGCCGACGATTCGACTGCCAAGCTCCTTGATCGACGCACTGGCTTTGCTCGAGCCGTTGGCATCGACGAAAGTCTTGCCCAGCTTGGCCGCATTTGCTGCCGCTTTCTGGTCAAAGGGCACGGTGATATCGATCTTGCGTTCGATCGAAGCTTCGAAGTCGGCCTTGCTGATCTCGGCAACGCCAGGCTGGACCTTGTTGGCCACGATCAGCGGAGTCGCGTGTGCAGCATTGGTCTTGAGCCACGAAAGTATGCGGATCGTGTCGCGAGCCGAGGCCAGCGTCATTTCCGTAACCAGCGTCACGACGTTCACATCGTTAAGCAGGTGCGGGAAGTTGATCAGCATATTGCGCGGCAGATCGACCAGCGTCATCTCGAAAGCGTGGCGGAATTCTTCCTGCAGTTGCAGGAATGCCGCGCCATCGGTCATCAGCGGCGAGTTGATCGGTGCTTCTGCCGAGAGGATCGCGAGATTGTCGTTCGCACGGATCATGGCGCGTTCGATGAACAGCCCGTCGATACGGCTGGGGTTGTCGATGGCATCGGTCAGGCCACGGCCCGGCTCGAGATCGAGCGTGAGCGCGCCGGTTCCGAAATGCACATCGAGATCAAGCAGTGCCGTCGGCATCTTCTTGTCTGCGCTGTAAAGCCACGCCAGGGAAGTTGCGATGGTCGACGCACCTACACCGCCGCGGGTACCCACGAGTGCGGTCGAGATGTGACGCTTGGCCTGCTCGTTCTCGCCGCCGCGGGGCGCGCTGAACACTGCCTGCGCCGCATTGAGCGAATCGCGCAGTACAGGTGCCGAAAGCGGCTTCAGCAGGTAATCGTGAATGCCGCTGGCCAGAAGGTCGCGATAGAGGCGCACGTCGTTGACCTGACCGATCGCAATCACGACCGTGCCGGGTTCGCAGACTTCTGCGAGCGCGTTGATGTCGTTCAGCGGATCGCCGCTTTCCGACAAATCGACCATCAGAATGTTCGGGCTGGCCGACACGGACAGCGACTGGACCGCGTTGCGCAGGCCGCCCTTGTTGCACTTTTCAGGCTGCCAGCCGAGTTCAATCACTACCGGGCGCAGGACATCCAGCGCGGTTTCGTCGCAGATATATGCGGCGAACGGATCGCGATTGCCCGGCATGGCGGATTTCCAGGATGCGCTCATGGCTCACTTGCCTCCTTCGCTGGTGCTGACTTCTTTCAGACCGCCGACGCCCGACGGTTCCTGATCACGGTAGGCCTTGATGGCCTTGGTGGATGTGGTGACGACCGTTTCCCCGGTGCCTTGCTGGCCCTGGATCAGGTCTTCCGGATTGGCGACCATCGCGGCAAGATTGCTGTTGGTGGCGCAGCCAAAATTGGGATTGGTCGCGTTCATTTCGTTGGATTCGCTGGTATGCGACCAGTCGGGGCAGTCGGGAACCGACGCCACCGAACGGGTGATCACAACGCGTGCCTGGCCGGGACCGACCTGACCGGCGGTAACCGGTGTGCCTTCGGCAAGCAGGATGCCATAACGGCCTGCAATTGCCGCGACGTCTTCGCGCACGGCATAGCTGGCCATCGCATCGTCGACCGCAACGCGATCACCGAAGCGCAGATCCATGCTGTCGAACCAGCCGGCAAGACGCTGCTGCTCGGAAACCGGCAGGCCGTCAGACGAGGTTGCGACATCGAGCACGAAGTTCGAGCGTTCGACGACCGGCTGCTTGACGCTGTAGAGCGAGCGGTTCGACATATTCGACGAGCCGCAGGCACCAAGCGCCAGGGCGAGCGAGACTGCCAGCGGAGCGGCAAGCTTGCGAGTGTTGATGGTACGCATGATACTCGTCCCCCTTATTCGAAGCTGAAGCCGGGCTTGGCAGCCGCGGTCTTCTCGTTACGGCGTGCCTCGGCAGGCATGGCGGCATCGCCAGCCTCGGAAACCTGCGGCACGGCATCGCTCGACGTTGCCGTCGGGCCGGGGCGCTGACCGCCCGAAACGCCGTCACCTTCGCGGAAGCCCAGCTGGCGCTGGTATTCGGTCGGCTTGAGGAAGCCGTCGGTCGGCAGGCGGATGTCGTTCGCATTCACCGGCTTCACCAGATAAGGTGTGACGACGATCACGAGTTCGGTTTCGCCCTTGCGGTAGTTGGTCGAACGGAACAGGTTTCCGATGATCGGAATGTCACCAAGACCCGGTGCCTTCTCGATCGAGTTGGACGCGCTGTTCGAAAGCAGGCCCGCGATCATGAAGCTCTGGCCCGAACCGAGTTCGACAGTGGTTTCGGCACGCCGCGTGATCAGCGCCGGAACCTGATAACCGTTGAGCGTGATGGCGCCCTGGGTCGACAGTTCGGACACTTCCGGCCGCACACGGATCGAGATCCGGCCATTGGACAGGACCGTCGGCGTATAGGCCAGGCTGACACCGTAGTTCTTGTATTCGATGGTGGTGGTTCCCAGACCCTGGCTGAGCGGGATCGGGAATTCGCCACCGGCGAGGAACTCGGCGGTTTCGCCTGAAAGCGCGGTCAGGTTCGGCTGTGACAGCGTGGTCACCAGACCCTGCGTTTCGGCAAGGTCGAGAGCGGCGGCAAGGTCGAGACCCAGAAGTTCTCCGGCAAATCCGAGGGTGGAGCCCTGCGCTGCCTTGGCGATCAGCGTTCCGCCGTCTGGAGCTTCGGTAAAGCCCACGCCCATGCCGTCCGGGCTGCCCGGCACATATTGTGGGAAGCTGCCCGTGCGGCCCTGGCCGATACCGAACTTGAAACCGCTCGATGCGTCGACCGAGGCAAGGTTGACGCCAATGGCGCGAACCACGCTGCGGCTGACTTCGGCAATGCGAACCTGCAGATTGACCTGCAGCGGCGTCGCCATCCGCAGGCGGCTGATGACATTGGTTTCTTCGCCAACGAAGGCTTCAACCAGTGCCTGGGCCTCTGCGGCATCTTCTGGCGCGGCAACCGTGCCGGTCAGCAGCACCGTATTGGTGCCCATCGTGGCTACATTGACGTTCGCTTCGGGCATCGCCAGCGCGAGCATCTGGTCGATGCTGCCGATGTTCGATCCGACGCGGACATTGGCTGCCCAGATGATGTCGCCTGCCGCATTGCTGGCATAGACGGTGGTTTCGCCGCCCGACTTGCCGAACAGATACAGCTGGCGCTGCGACTTGACCTGCACATCGGCGACGTTCTCGTTCGAGATGAACACGTCGGCCATGTTGCCGGGTACGTTGACGAGTTCGCCGCGGCCGATCGAAAGCACGATCTCCTGGCTCGGACGGACGACCGACTGGGCGGTTGCCGGGGCAGTCGGTGCAGCTGCCAGCGGCGCGAGCGCCAGACCGGCAAGCAGCAGTTTGGTGGTAAGACGACGTTTCATGGAATTGCCCCCTGAATGGCTTCCTGTCTGATATCGATTATCGAACGGTGCTCTGCGCAACCGGTACGGTCTGCGCGGCCTTGGCGGATCCGCTGGCTACGGCCGCGGAGAAACCTCCGACAGCGCCCACTGCAACAGCTTCGGTTGCCTTGCCGCGGGTCACACGGACACTCGGACCGCTGCGGACCGGTGCAGCGCTGCTACCAGCACTCGATGCACCCGCTGCAGGAGCCGGAGCTGCCTGAGCATAGCCCTGGGGCGTGCCCTGCGCTGGCATCGAGCTGCGCTGGAACCGCGAGACATCGCCGCCGGTGACGTAGGAGCTGCGGCTGTCGTCGGGACGGGCAGCTGCTTCGCGGAGTAGGCGCTCTTCCTCTTCGGGAGTGGCATTGTCCGGGATAGACACATCACCCGCCGCAATCGCACGATCCAGGCCGTCCTGGTTGTCGGAAAGCGAGCGCAGCGAAAGGCTGAGTGTGCCGATAGTCTGCGCAACCGCAACCTTTTCGCCGATGGTCGGTGTGACTTCCAGCGTGACAGTGCGGAACGCCTTGACCACGGTTTTGCCTTCAACGGTTTCCTGCGTGGTCGACTGGTCTGTCGCCAGCACACGAAGGTTACGAAGTATGGTTTCGGACGCCTTCAGTGAGGTTCCGTCATTGCCCTGAACGGTCTGCGTCAGCACCAGGTCAACACGGTCGCCCGGGAAGACGAAGCCGGCGACGCCGGTCTTGGCATCCACCGGAACGGTGATGGCGCGCATACCGGGTGCAAGGGCTGCAGCAAGGAAGCCACGGTCGCCCGGGCTCACCAGCGAACCCTGGGTCACCGGCTCGCCGGCCGTGATCGGATGGCGAACCACGGTGCCTATCAGCTTCGACACATCGGCTTCGCCGTCGAGGAAATAGGCGTCCTGCACCAGTTCCTCGGGCCACAGCTGATAGCCGATCGCATCTGCGGTTATGATCGTACCGGCCGGCAGGGCGCGTTGCGCGACAAGGACCTTGGGTCCCTGCGGCTCGACCTGTGCGGCTTCGGCTTGCGGAGCGGCAGCTCCTGCGAACATGCTGCGGGCGACCAGCGCCGTGCCGATCGCAACGATCAGCGCACCTACCAGCAGAACCAGCTTCTTCCTATCCATGGCTATTCAGCCCCCTCGTATGGCCCGCGAAACTTGTATGCGGGCAGCTATGGTTTCCGTGTCTAAGCGGCGATTGGTTAAAATCGGGTTGTCAGCCGACATTCGTTGCAATCAGCTGCGAAAAAAGTCCGCCTCCGGCCATCCAGATGCCGGCGACCGAAATCGCCAGACCGTAGGGAATGCGTGGTTGGTGATCGTGGCGGCGGATAATCCGGATCGACGCCAGCGTGACGATTGCCAGCAGGGCAACCGGCAGCATCGCAACCAGCAGAGCCGAACCCGAATCAGTGCCGAAAGCATCGATCAGCGATTGCGGAAGCGCCAGTTTCGGTCCGCCAAGCACGGCGCTGGCAAAGTTTGCCGCGATCAGCGTGCAGGCAATCAGCAGGGCAGTATCGCGGACCGGCTTGCCGCCGACCACGCGCGAATGGGCTACGCCCCATATGCCCATGGCAAGGGTCAGCACCCAGCCGACCATTGCCATTATCAGCACCAGCGCGAAGAAGTTGTTCGGCGGGAACCACAGGGCGAGCGCGGTGAGCAGTTTCACATCGCCACCACCCATCTGGCGGATAGCGAAGAACAGGCAGCATATGGCGAAAGTCGCCACAGCCACGCCAAGCTGGATCGCAACCCCCGGCCACAGCGATACGCCACTCGCCCACCAGAACAGCGGCGCACCGGCTGCAATCGCCAGATTGAGCTTGTTGCCGATGGTACGGCTCTTCAGATCGGTAAACGCCGCTATCAGCAGCGCGATTGCCAATCCGCCAAGCAGTACATAAGTGAATGTCTCGTTGTGCATCATGCCCCCGGAGTTCGTTCGGTGGCAGTGCTACCTAAACATGCTTACCAAACGGTAACCATGACATCGGCCCAGACGGAGGTTGCCATCCCCGATACCCAAACCCGGCGCACTGCGACCGCTATCGATCGCCGTGCGATCCCTGCCGATGCAGTCGAGAGCCGCTGGAAAGCTGCAGACGGATATGAGCTGCGCCGGATCGACTGGCCGGGCGAAGGTCGCGGATCGATCCTGTTCCTTCCGGGGCGTGGCGACTTCTACGAGAAATACCTCGAGACGCTGGAAGAATGGCACCGCGCGGGCTGGCGCGTCACCGCTGCCGACTGGCGCGGACAGGCGGGATCGGGTCGCTTGGGTCTTGACGCAATAACGGGCCACATCGGTGACATTTCGGATTGGGTCACGGATCTGCAGTATCTTTGGAAACGCTGGAAGGCGCAGACACCCGGGCCGCATATCCTGGCCGCGCATTCGATGGGCGGACATATCGTCATGCGTGCGCTGGTCGAAGGTGTGATCGATCCCGATGCAGTCGTGCTCTCGGCGCCGATGCTGGGAATGGCCGGTCCAAGGCTTCCCTTGCCGCTGCTGCACGGCGCTGCACGGGTCATGACGCGAATCGGTAGCCCCGCGCGACCTGCCTGGAAGTGGAGCGAAAAGCCCGGCGAACTGCCGGCGGGGCGCAGGGAACTGCTGACCCATGACGCGGAACGTTATGCAGACGAGCTGTGGTGGCGCGAGCAGCGCCCCGAACTGGTGATGGGGCCAGGTAGCTGGGGCTGGGTGGAGCGTGCCTATGCCTCGACCCGCATTATCGAAGCGGCGGGCGCAATGGAAAAGGTTGGGGTTCCCGTACTTGTTATCTCGACCTCGGCAGACCGGTTGGTGAAGCACGCAGCAGCAGTGCGGGCTGCCGAGCGCTTGCCCAAGGGAGAATTGCTGGCTTTCGGCAATGAAGCCTATCACGAGATATTGCGCGAAGTGACTGCTGTACGAGGCCGTGCAATGGCGACGATCACCGAATTCCTCGACCGGACAGCGCCGCAAGCATCGTGAACACATTCGACTTCGCCATCATCGGTGCCGGGATTGCCGGGGCCAGCATTGCTGCCGAACTGGCGGAAGGCGGCGCAACTGTGCTCGAGCTCGAAGCAGAAGATCAGCCGGGTTATCATGCAACCGGACGCTCTGCCGCCTTCTGGGAAGAATGCTATGGCGGGCCGGAAATCGTGCCGCTGACCATTGCGTCCGGCACTTACTTGCGTGAGCACGGCTTCCTATCGCCGCGTGGCGCGCTTTACATCGGGCGCGAGGAAAATAGGGCGGATCTCGATAACTTTCTGAACCGCTTTGCCTCGACCGGTGCGACTATCAATCGGCTCGATCGCGCCAGATTGGAAACTGCACTGCCAGGTCTGCGGCCCGAATGGTGCAATGCCGTGTGGGAACCGGCCTGCGCGGATATCGACGTGGCGGGCCTGCACGCCCATTATCTTGCTCGCGCGCGCAAGGCAGGTGTGAAGCTGGAATGCCGCGCCCGATTGTCCCAAGCCACCAGGAACGACGGCAGCTGGCAGCTTGCGACAGAGGATGGACGCAACTTTAGCGCGGCCGTGCTGGTCAATGCGGCGGGTGCATGGGCGGATCAGGTGGCCCAGCTTGCCGAAGTGAAGCCGCTCGGCATTACACCCTACCGGCGCACGGTCCTGCAATTGCGGACCGATCCTGCGCCGAACGCCGATTTGCCTTTGGTACTCGACATTTCGGGGCAGTTTTATTTCAAGCCCGAAGCGGGCAGGCTGTGGCTGAGCCCGCATGACGAGGATCCCAGCGAGCCCTGTGATGCCGCGCCCGAGGAGCTTTCCGTGGCGATTGCCATCGACCGCCTGGAACATGTGGTCGACTGGAAGGTCGAAGCGGTCGAGCGCAAATGGGCCGGGCTACGCAGCTTCGCACCCGACCGTTTGCCAGTCTATGGCATGGACCCCCGGCGCGAGGGTTTCGCATGGTTTGCAGGTCAAGGCGGCTACGGCATCCAGACGTCGCCAGCGGCGGCGCGGCTGGCTGCCCAGATCCTGATGGGCCTGCCGCGCGACGAAATGACTGAAAGGCTCGACGCTTCGCTCTATTCGCCGGAGCGCTTCGACTAGCCAAGCGCTTATCTTTTGTTACTGTGTGCCCGAATCCAACGCCTGAACGGGAGTGCAAGAAGAATGGCGCATCATTTCAAGATCAAGAAGAACAAGGCTGGCGAGTTCGTGGCATATTTCATGTACAACTCGGAAGCGATCTTCTGGACCGAAGGCTATAGCTCGAAGGCGAGCGCCAAGAACGCGATTGAATCGATCAAGAAGAACGGACCCGGCGCAGAAACCGTCGACGAAAGCTGATTTGCTCTACGCTTGGCCAGCGGCGCGTTCGGCGGCGTCGCTGGCAAGCTGGTCCACCCGCTCGTTTTCCGGATGGCCCGAATGGCCCTTTACCCAATGCCATTCGACGCGGTGATGCGCGGTCAGGTCGATCAGCTCATGCCATAGCTCGGCATTACGCACCGGCTTTTTGCTGGCATTGATCCAGCCGCGTTTCTTCCAGCCGTGGACCCACTTTGTGATCCCGTCGATCAGATATTTGCTGTCAGTGTAGAGGTCGACCTCGCAGGGTTCGATCAGCGCTGAAAGGCCGCGAATGGCAGCGGTCATTTCCATGCGATTATTGGTCGTGTCCGGCTCGCCTCCCGACAGTTCCTTTTCGTGCTTGCCCATGCGCAACAGTGCGCCCCAGCCGCCCGGGCCGGGATTGCCCTTGCAGGCACCGTCGGTAAATAGTTCAACCCGCTTCATGGGTTTGCCCCTAGCGGCTCACAGGCGTCACGCAAACGCCCCGGCGCCCGCGCGCTCGTAGAAATCCCACCGCCTGACGAAATCCATCGGGTCCTTCTTTGTGACCTGCGCATCGATGGGAGTTTCGAGCCAATCCTCAGCGCGGCTGGCCACGAAGCGGAGGCATGCCCCCTGCGCCAGCAAGGGCATGGCGGCGCGTTCGGTCGCATGGAGCGGGCGGATCGATTCGTAGCCTTCGATCAAGGCCTTGCCCAACGCAGGGTCGAAATTCGCGCCGTTGCGATCGAAGCACCACGCGGCGTGGGTAACGGCGAGGTCATATGCCATCATGTCCTCGGCAGCGAAATAGAAGTCGATCATGCCTGAAACACGATTGCCGAGCATCAGCACATTGTCGGGAAAGAGGTCCGAATGGATGATCGAGCGAGGCAGATCGGTCGGCCAGTTGCCGACCACATCGGCACCGCGATCGAGAGCTGTGGCGAGCGCCACATTGATGCCCGCCAGCGCCTCCCTGCCACATTGTTCGAGCATTGCCAGCGTATCGCGCGGGGCGAGATCGTTGATCCGGCTGCGCCCGAATTCCAGTCCTGCTACATGCACGCGAGCCAGCGCTGAGCCAACCGCTGCGGCTTGCGCTGCCGTAGGGCGGGTGGGTGAAACACCGGGCAGGAATTCGATCAGCGCGACCGACTTGCCATCGACCTCGCGCCAGCCCTTGCCGCCGCGATCATGGATAGTTGCCGGAACAGCGCAGCCGCTTTCGGCCAGATGGTCGAGCAGCCCGAGGAAGAAGGGAAGTTCGGCAATATCGATTCGTCGCTCGTACATCGTCAGGATGAAGCGTCCGGCGGTTGTTTCGACCAACCAGTTGGAATTCGACACCCCTTCGGCAATGCCCTTGGCTGAAACCAGCTCGCCGACGTCGTATTCCCCGATCAGCGCAGCAAGCCGTTCGGCACCGAGTTGAGTATAGACCGCCACTCTATTCAGTCAGTTGGCGGGGCAATTTGAAGACCATGTTCTCTTCCGCGGAAACAACCGGGATTTCCTCGACCGCTCGCCATTCGGATACCCGGTCGACCACTTCGCGGACCAGCTTTTCAGGAGCAGAAGCGCCTGCGGTAAGTCCGAGTGTGGAAACGCCGTCGAGCCACTCGGGCAGGATATCAACAGCGCGCTGGATCAGTTTTGCTTCGGTGCCAAGCCGCTCGGCCACTTCTACCAGCCGCAGGGAGTTGGAGGAATTGGGCGAGCCGATCACCAGCACAAGGTCGCTTTTCGGGGCAATCTGCTTAACTGCCGCCTGCCGGTTGCTGGTGGCGTAGCAAATATCCTCTGCCTTGGGCGCGATGATCGATGGAAAGCGCGCCTTCAGGGCTTCTATGATTGCATGGGTATCGTCGACCGAAAGCGTCGTCTGCGAAAGGAACGACAGGTCATCATCCTCGCCAAACGGCAGAGCGGCAACATCCTCGACAGTCTCGACCAGCGTAATCTGGCCTTCAGGCACCTGCCCCATCGTGCCGATCACTTCGGGATGTCCGGCATGGCCGATGAAGATGATGTGCTGGCCCTTTTCGATCTGGCGTTCGGCCTGGCGATGAACCTTGCTGACCAGCGGACAGGTGGCATCGACATAGAGCAGCTTGCGCCGTTCAGCTTCCGCAGGGACCGATTTGGGTACGCCATGCGCACTGAACACCACCGGTGCATCGTCCGGCACTTCGTCCAGTTCCTCGACGAAAATTGCGCCCTTTGCCTTCAAACTGTCGACCACATAGCGGTTATGGACAATTTCGTGACGGACATAGACCGGCGCCCCGTATTTCTCGAGTGCACGCTCGACAATCTCGATCGCGCGGTCGACACCGGCGCAGAAGCCACGCGGGGCCGCGATCAGCAATTGCAGCGGCGGGCGCGGGTCGTTGGAGCCGTTCGGGGATTGAAAGGGAGCGTTCATGCGCGCCCCTCTAGCGCTTTGCCGCGCGCCAAGCTAGGGCACGCTCGCCCGCGCAACGGGCCTGAATACGAACACATGAGGATTGCCGCAGACATGACCAACCGCTTTCGCCTCCTGACCGCTCTTGGAATGGGTCTCGCGCTGGCTGGTTGCAAGACCGAAGGCGAACTGGTCATCGAAGGCGGCGGCGCCGGCATCACCGCAATCCGCACAGCCTGTCCGGCGGTCGGCATTCCCGATTACACCGGCGATGTCACGCTTTTCCGCAGCCCTTCATCCAAGACGCTTGCCGATCTGGATGTAACTGCTGCGATGACCAATCTGCGCTCGACCTGTAATGACCAGTCTGATCGGATATATACCGAAGCAAACTTCGATGTGGTTGCGCGCCGCACAGATGTGCAAGGCGCTCGCAGTGTCCAGCTGCCCTATTTCTCTACCGTGCTGCGCGGTGGCAGCGCGGTTGTCACCAAGCGCGTCGGCACCGTGACTCTGAATTTTGCAGATGGTCAGGAACGGGCTACCGCCAGCGCCAAGGCCGCCGCGTTTGTAGATCGTGCCGAAGCGACGCTTCCTGCTGACATCCGCGAAAAGATCACCCGCAAACGCGAAGCTGGCGATGCCGATGCGGCGCTCGATCCGCTTGCCGATCCCGAAGTGCGCGCAGCGGTGCAGCGTGCAACATTCGAGCTGTTGGTCGGCTTCCAGCTGACCGAGGATCAGCTGAAGTACAACGCCACCCGCTGAGGCGCGCAAGCACCGCTGGCATCTTGCCATTTCGCGCCATTCGTCTAGGCGCGCGCACATGGCTGAAATGCAGACTCTCCACGCCGGTTTCGCGGCAAAGATCGACGCCGTGCTCAATGCGCTTGAGCTCGAAGGACACCTCCCGCCGCATACAGACCGTTCGGGCGTAACGGTCGAACCGCCGCGCGATCCTGCGCATGGTGATCTTGCCACCAATGCCGCCATGGTGCTGGCCAAACAGGCCAAGACCAATCCACGCGCTCTGGCCGAACTGATTGTCGAGCATCTGAAGCGCGAGCCGGATATCACCGGAGCGGAAATTGCCGGGCCGGGTTTCATAAATTTGCGCCTGGCTGACGCGGCATGGCTGCGCGAACTCAATGCGATTGCCGCATTAGGCGCGGATTACGGGCGGTCGCAGCTTGGCGGCGGCTCGGTGGTCAATGTCGAATATGTTTCGGCCAATCCGACCGGCCCGATGCACATGGGCCATTGCCGCGGCGCGGTTGTGGGCGACGCGCTGGCGGGACTGCTGGAATGGGCCGGGCATAAGGTCACGCGCGAATATTACATCAATGATGCTGGCGGGCAGGTCGATGTGCTCGCCCGGTCGGCGCATCTGCGCTACCGCGAGGCGTTGGGCGAAGACATTGGCACCATCCCTGAGGGGCTTTATCCAGGCGATTATCTCGTTCCGGTAGGCAAGGCGCTCGCCGCGAAATTCGGTGATACCTACGCAAACTCTGCCGAGGGCGAATGGCTGGTCCTGTTCCGTGGCGAAGCCGTTGCGGCGATGATGGACATGATCCGCGCCGATTTGGCACTGCTGGGAATCCACCACGACCTGTTTTCTTCCGAGGCCGAGCTGCAAGCGCTCAAGAAGCCCGAAGCTGCCGAGGAATGGCTTCGCGAGCGTGACCTTGTGTATGACGGCGTACTGGAAGCTCCAAAAGGCAAAGCCCCGCCTGAAGATTGGGAGCCTGTATCGCTGCCGCTGTTCCGGTCGACCAAATTCGGCGACGATCAGGATCGCCCGATCAAGAAAAGCAATGGTGACTGGACCTATTTCGGCGCCGATCTCGCCTATCACCTCCAGAAGGCCGAAAGCGCCGATGCGCTGATCGACATTTGGGGCGCTGACCATGCGGGCACAGTCAAGCGGATCAAGGCAGCTGTTGCCGCACTCAGCGAGGGACAGGGCAAGCCGATTCCCTTCGACGTCAAGCTGGTCCAGATGGTTCAGCTGATGAAGGGCGGCCAGCCGTTCAAGATGTCGAAGCGTGCGGGTAATTTCGTGACGCTGGCCGATGTGGTCGAGATGGTGGGTAAAGATGTGGTGCGTTTCACCATGCTGACCCGTAAGCCCGATGCGCAAATGGATTTCGACTTCGACAAGGTGGTTGAAGCTTCGAAAGAGAACCCGGTTTTCTACCTGCAATACGCCCATGCGCGAATCCACTCGACGCTGCGCAAGGCGAGAGTGGAGCCATCGGCCGAGTATCTCGACCGGCTGGGGGTCGACGAACTGGCGCTGGTGCGCGAGGCGGCGCAATTCCCTCGCGTCGTCGAAGCTGCCGCACGTGCGCGCGAGCCGCATCGCATCGCTTTCTTCCTCGGTGATCTGGCCGCTGCCTTCCACAGTTTCTGGAATGCAGGTAATGATGACCCGAAGAAGCGGATCATCCAGGAAAGTGACGCCGAACTTACCGCCGCGCGGCTGTTTGTGGCGGCACAGGTCGGGCAGGTGATCCGCAACGGTCTCGGCATCCTTGGTGTCGAGGCGGTGGAGGAGATGTAAGCATGGTGCAGGGGCCCTATGATCGCCCTTTTGACGGCGACGAGGACTGGGAAGAAGCCGAAGATCTCGAGCTGATCGAGAATGAAGAACGCTTGCCATGGCTCGAAGCTGACGATGAGGACGAGGAAGCTGCAGGGTTTGCCACTTCGCGGCTGGTCATGTTGGGCGCTTTGTCACTGCTGATTGTTGGCGCACTGGTCGCTGCAGCGTGGATGGTCACAAATACGACGAGCAACGAGCCACCGGCTGACGGTAGCCTGATCGCGGCACCTGAAGAACCTTACAAGACTCGCCCGACTGAAGAGGGCGGCAAGACCTTTGCCGGAACCGGCGATACCAGCTTTGCGGTCGGTGAAGGGCAAACGCGTGAAGGGCAGCTGGCAAATACGCCTGAACCCAAGCCAACGCCCAGCGCCACTGCTGCCGGTCCCTCGATTGCCTCGACCATCAACGAAGGACCGCGCCAGCCGCAGGCAACCGGCATTGCGGTTCAGGTTGGCGCCTATCCCTCGCGCGAGGAAGCCGAAGCGGCATGGGCGCGTCTGATCGGCCAGACCGAGGCGTTGAGCGGAGTGCGGCACCGTGTGACCGAGGCTCAGGTCGATATCGGACGGGTCTATCGCCTGCAGGCGATGGCGGGCGATCGGGCCTCTGCCAACCGCCTGTGCGGCGCACTCAAGGCCGACGGGCTGGCCTGTTTCGTCAAATAGCGCTCGGTCGGGCTTAATTTCCACACCTGCCGAGGGTGGAAAACTTGCGGGGATTCCGCAAAAGCCCCAGTTTGCTGCCCATGACGCCCGCCATTTTCGGCATTTCCGGTCTCGATCTGAGCGCCGATGAACGCTCCTTCTTCAAGGAGGCGGATCCGGCGGGGTATATTCTGTTCGGGCGCAACTGCGACAATCGCACGCAATTGCGCCGGCTGACCGATGATTTGCGAGCCATCCACGGGCGTGAGCGGCTGGTGGTGTCGATCGACCAGGAAGGCGGTCGGGTAGTCCGGATGAAGCCGCCCGAATGGCCGAAATACCCAGCGGGTGAGACTTTCGCACGGCTCTATCAAATTGCACCTGCCTCGGCCATCGAGGCCGCGCGCATCAATGCCGAAGCCATGGCACGCGAATTGGCGCTGGCAGGGGTAACGGTCGATTATCACGCACCCTTTGATGTGCGCCGCCCTGAAACCGACAATGTGATTGGCGATCGGGCGCTGGGCAGCGATCCGATGCAGGTCGCTGCGCTTGGGCGAGCGGTGCTGGACGGTATGGCGCGCGCTGGCGTGGTCGGCTGTCTCAAGCACATGCCGGGGCATGGCCGCGCGACGGTGGACAGTCACAAGGAACTCCCGCGCGTCGAAGCGAGCGATGCCGAGCTTGAAACCGATATCGAGCCTTTTCGCACGCTAGCAGCGCATCCGCTGGGAATGAGCGCGCATATCGTCTTCACCGCTTGGGACGACGCCAGTCCGGCGACGCTGTCGCGCAAGGTAGTTACGGAGATTATCCGCGGTCGGATCGGATTCGACGGGCTGCTGCTGTCGGACGATATCGACATGCACGCTCTTGATGGGACTATCCCCGAACGTGGTGTGCGGGCGCTCGATGCAGGCTGCGATATTGTGCTCAATTGCTGGGCGAAGATGGACGACCAGGTCGCTCTGGCGGAGCAGCTTCCAGCCCTTTCCGGCAAGAGCCTCGAACGGCTCGAGGCGGTGCATACGGCGATGGGCGAACTGCCCGATGCGGTCCAAACAGCGGAACTACTGGCGCGGCGCGACGCCTTGCTGGCAATTGCGGGGGAGGCTGCATGAGCGACGGTCTGCTTTTCGCCGATATGCCGCAGGATGCCGAAGACTGGGATGGCATCGCCGCCGAGGGCACTGTCGATACCGATGCGCTTTATCTGGAGCTTGATGGCTGGGAAGGCCCGCTCGACCTGCTGCTTGATCTGGCGCGGCGGCAGAAGGTCGATCTGAGGCAGATTTCGATCCTCGCGCTGGTTGACCAGTATCTCGGCTATATCGAACGTGCAGAGGCGCTGCGGCTGGAACTGGCAGCTGATTACCTCGTGATGGCGGCGTGGCTGGCCTATCTCAAATCGGCGAAGCTGCTCCCTAAGGAGGAGCAGGAGGACCCGAACCCGGAGGAACTGGCGCTCAGGCTGCAATTGCGGCTCCAGCGGCTGGGCGCGATGCGCGAGGCGGCAGGACGACTCATGGGCGGCGACCGGATTGGGCGCGATGTATTCCTGCGGGGCGCACCCGAAGGGCTGGAAATCGCACGCAAGACGCTGTGGCATTGCGACCAGTTTGCGCTGATCGAGGCCTATGGTCGGGTGAAGGCGCGAACAGCCCCGGCGATCCACATGGTGCGCGAGCGGCCAGTAATGACACTCGAATCGGCGCTCGACCGGGTGTCGAACATGCTGGGCGTGACACTTGAGTGGATGGAACTGCGCGATTTTCTTCCGCCACATGCAGAGCCTCGGCTGCGCAAGTCGGCGCTCGCTTCGAGCTTTGTAGCCGCGCTGGAACTGGCGCGGCTGGGCAAGGCTGAGATAGCACAGGATGAAGTGTTCGGGCCGATGCGGCTGAGGCGCGTCGCGTGAATCCGCTGGAGCGCGCAGTTGAAGCGGCGCTGTTTGCGGCGGAAGAACCGATGACCGCCGAAGCGCTGGCCGGTTTCCTTGGCGATGCGGACCTAGCCGAAGTGCGCGATGCTTTGGGCAATCTCGTGCTGACCTATGAAAAGCGGGGCATCCACCTCGTCGAACGCGGCAAGCGGTGGCATTTCGAAACCGCCGCTGACCTTGCGCATCTGCTGCGCAAGGAACGCGAACAGGTCCGCCGATTGAGCCGCGCGGCTACCGAAGTCCTCGCCATCGTTGCCTATCACGAGCCGGTCAGCCGAGCTGAAATCGAATCGATCCGCGGGGTGCAGACCTCTGGCGGCACGCTCGATGTGC
>CBFGON010000012.1:0-37596 GCA_965650395.1 uncultured Qipengyuania sp.
AGCGCCAGCCTGCTGCTGCAACTGGCGGGCGCGCATTTCGGCGCGAACCGCCTCGCCAGCTTCGCCTTTCGCGGCATGAGCCCGGCGATGGCCGACGAGAAGCTGCATCTGGTGCTGCGCGGATCGGGGGATGATGTGGAGCTGGCCGCTTTTGCCGACGACGGGCGGCAAGTGGTCAAGGCCAGCGCGACGCTCTCCTGATCGCACACCCGTCATTGCGAGGAGCTGCAGGCGACGCGGCAATCCATGACCCTGCGCCATGGATTGCTTCACTACGCTCGCAATGACGGTCAGGCGGGGAAGTTCGCTATCGGCTTCACCAGACCATAGCTTTCGGCCACGGGTTCGCGCCCCAGCGGGGGAAAGTCGATTTCGGGCGGTAGCACGCTGGTATCGGGCAATCGGTCGAGCAGGTCGCGCAGCAGTGTCAGCCGCCCGCGCTTCTGATCGTTGAAATCCACCAGCGTCCATGGCGCCCAGGGTTTGTGCGTATGTTCCAGCATCACTTCGCGCGCTGCGGTATATTCATCGTATTTCTCCCGCGCAGCGAGATCGATGGGCGACAGTTTCCAGCGCTTCATCGGATCGTCCAGCCGCTCGCGCAGCCGTTCTTCCTGTTGGGCCTGATCGGCGCCCAGCCAATATTTGAACAGCAATACGCCATCATCGACCAGCATCTTCTCGAAGCGCGGAACCTGATCGAGGAAGGCTGCAACCTGATCGTCATCGGCATAGCCCATGACCTTTTCCACCCCGGCGCGATTGTACCAGCTGCGATCGAAGAGGGCGATTTCACCTGCCGCCGGAAGATGCGCCACATAGCGCTGGAAATACCATTGCGCCTGTTCGGTCTCGGTCGGCTTGGGCAGGGCCACTATGTGGCACTGGCGCGGATTGAGCTTGTCGCGCACGGCGGCAATCGCACCGCCTTTGCCCGCCGTATCGCGCCCTTCGAACAGCACCACGATCCGCTTGCCGGTAGCCTTTGCCCAGCGCGCCATTCCGACCAGCTCCTGCTGCATCGGCTCGAGAGCGGCCTCATATTCCTTGCGTTTCACAGATCGCATCTCCCGATTTGTAATGCCTTGCGTTAGGTAGTATCATCCGCAACGATATGGCTACACTCGCAGAACCCGAACAGGACTTTAGCCGCCTTCCGGACCTTCCGGCAGATGTTTTCACCGCGCCGCTGAAAAAGCCCGCCCATGTCGGCGATGACTGGCTGGAGCCGAAGCAGACCGACTATTCGAGCGATGACGACTCGATCTGGAACGATCTGTTCGCGCGGCAGATGGATGTGTTGCCCGGCCGCGCGGCGAGCGCGTTCATGGCTGGGCTGCAGAAGCTCAATCTCAACCGTGGCGGCGTGCCCGAATTCGGCAAACTGTCCGAAGATCTGGGCGCGCTGACGGGGTGGAGCGTGGTGCCCGTGCCGATGCTGATCCCCGATCACGTATTCTTCTGGCATCTGGCCAACCGCCGCTTCCCCGCGGGCAATTTCATCCGCACCCGCGAGACTTTCGATTACATCCAGGAACCCGACGTGTTCCACGATGTGTTCGGCCATGTGCCGATGCTGACCGACCCCGTCTATGCCGATTACATGCAGGAATATGGCAAGGCCGGGTGGAAGGCGATGCGCTACAACCGGCTCAAGGCGCTTGGCTCGCTCTACTGGTACACGGTCGAGTTCGGGCTGATCGAGGAGAAGCCGGGCGATATCCGCGCCTATGGCGCAGGCATCCTCTCAGGTCCGACCGAGGTTGTCTATGCGGTGGAGGCCGAAAGCCCCAACCGGATCATGCTCAATGTCGACCGGGTGATGCGGACGGATTACGTGATCAGCGATCTCCAGCCGACCTATTTCGTGATCGACAGTTTCGAGGATCTCTTTCACCAGACTGTGGAGCGGGATTTCGACCGGCTCTACAAAAGCCTTGGCGCGGGCTTCACCTATGCCAATACGGCGGTGATCGATGTCGATTACGTGCTCAACCGCGGCAGTCTGGAATACACGTTGCGCGGCGGGCGCGGGAGCGGGGCCAGGCCCGTCTGAGCCAGACAAAGAAAAACCGGCCCGGGATTGCTCCCGAGCCGGCCTTTTCTTGGCTAATGCCAGGTCTTACTGACCTTCGACAGCAGCATCTGCTTCAGCAGCAGTTGCCGGATCGGCAGCATCGACAGCGTCTTCAGCTGCGTCGGCCTTGGCTTCAACGCCAGCTTCCATCGAATCGGCCTGCGCGTCGGTGACGGTGCCGGCATCTTCCATCGCATCGATGTTGGCGTCGGCAGCATCTTCGGTGGCTTCGATCTGGTCTTCAGCCTTGTTTTCAGCAGCGCTGTCACATGCAGCAAGGCCGAGGCCCATGGTGGCAACAGCGACGAGAGCGATCTTGTTGAAATTCATTACTCTTCCCCTTGGATTGAGAGAACCGGTCAATAGCAAGATTGACCCGGCAATGTAAGACAAAATTATGCCTTAATTCGATTCCGCAGAACCAGATTGTACAAGGCAATCAATGCAATCGAGCCGAGAGTGGCCCACAGGAGCGTGCTGGCGAAAACGGAGGCCAGAATAACCCCGCCAGCCACGGCAACTCCCACGCCGACCGAACCCAGGATACCGGCCACGACATTGTGCAGAATGCCGCGCCCGTCCTCGATGCGGAGGGCGATCGAAGCGAGCCAGCCCAGCAGGGCGCCCGTAACGATCAGGATTATCAGACCCATTACTGCCTCTTTCAGCTTTGCACTGGCAATTTCAAACCGCGAAGCGACGAGAGGTTCCGCGATTGTGACAAAAAAGTGGCCTTGGCTTGCGTGTATTCAAGCGAAACCGAGCCAGACGAGTGCAGCCGCGCCAGCGACAATGCGGTACCAGGCAAAGGGCGCAAATCCCGCGCGACCGACATAGGCCACAAAGGCGCGGATCACGATCAGGGCTACGATGAAGCTGACGATGAAGCCGATGGCGATCTCGTCCCAGCCAACACGCGAGGCGCCGCTCATCATGCTGTCGTAATTGCTCACGATCTCGAGGAAGCTCGCGCCGAACATGGTCGGGACTGCGAGGAAGAAGGAGAACTCGGCAGCAGTCTTGCGGTTCACGCCCATCGCCAGCGCGCCCATGATCGTTGCGCCTGAACGGCTGACGCCCGGCACCAGTGCAAGGCATTGCGCGAAACCGACGGCCAGAACCTTTTTCGCGGGCAGATCGGCGACTCCGCGATCGTCCTTGGGATCGACCGAGCGTTCGATGGCGAGAATCGCAATACCGCCGACGATCAGAGCCCAGGGCACGATCGAGGGATTGCCGAGCATCTTCTCGAACTGGTCGTGCAGCGCAAAGCCCAGCACCGCGCTGGGCAGGAAGGCGAGCAGGATATTGCGCGCGAACATCAGCCCTTCGCGCTCGCGCTTGAGCACGCCAATGCCCGCGTTCCAGAAGGTCGACCAGTATTGATAGACCACCGCCAGAATCGCGCCCAGCTGGATCACGACATTGAACATCGCCCAGTCGCCCGGCTCGGCGCCGAGCAATTCGGTGGCGAGGATAAGGTGGCCGGTGGAGGAAACGGGGATGAATTCGGTCAGTCCCTCGACAATGCCGAGGATGATCGCGGTAAGCCAGTCATGCATGGCGGCAAGGTCATGGAGAAAGGGCAGGACAAGTCAAGCGACCTGTCCTGCCCCTGCAGGGTTTGACGGAGATTTTTGCGGTGAACCGCCCGCGCCTTACCAGATGCGTACCCGCTCTTCAGGCGGCAGGTACAGCGCATCGCCAGGCTGGACGTTGAACGCCTTGTACCAGGCATCCATCTGCCGGACGACGCCATTGGTGCGGTATTCCTCGGGGCTGTGCGAATCGGTGCGCAGCCGCTGGCGTGCGCTGCCTTCGCGCTGCTGGCTGCGCCAGACCTGCGCCCAGGCGAGGAAGAAGCGCTGGTCTCCGGTCAACCCGTCGATCACCTTGTCTTCCTTGCCGCCCAGCGACAGCTTGTAGGCGCGATAGGCCATGCTGAGGCCGCCGACATCGCCGATGTTCTCGCCCAGCGTCAGGCGACCGTTGACGCAGGTCTTGCCATCGTCGAGCGGGCAGAAGGTTTCATATTGCGCGACAAGCGCATCACCCATCTTGTCGAAGGCTTCGCGGTCGGCATCGGTCCACCAGTTGCGCAGCATTCCGGTGCCGTCGGATTTGGAGCCCTGATCGTCGAAACCGTGGCCCATTTCGTGCCCGATCACGGCGCCGATCCCGCCATAGTTCACCGCTGCATCGGCAGTCAGGCCGAAGAAGGGCTGCTGCAGGATGCCGGCGGGGAAGACGATCTCGTTCTTGGTCGAGTTATAATAGGCGTTCACCGTCTGCGGCAGCATACCCCATTCGGTGCGGTCGATCGGGCCGCCGAGCTTGGAGAGCATATCCTGCCAGCCCCATTGCGCGGCCGCCATGCGGTTGCCCAGCGGGTCGCTGGCACTGATTTCGAGGCCGGGATAGGTCTCCAGATTATCGCGATAGCCGATCTTGGGATCGAAGGCATCGAGCTTGGCCAGCGCTTCCTTCTTGGTCGCCGCGCCCATCCAGTCATTCTCGTTGATGCTGATGGCCAGCGCCTTGCGCAAATTCACCACCAGATCGACCATCGCCGCCTTGCTTTGGGGCGGGAAATACCGCTCGACATAGGCCGCGCCGACCAATTCGCCCATCAGCCCTTCGGTTGCACCAATCGCGCGTTTCCAGCGCGGTCGCTGTTCGGGCGTGCCCTGCAGCAGTGTGCCGTAGAACGCGAAATCGGCAGCGTCGATATCGCTCGGCAGGACAGCGGCATTGCTTTCGATGAATTCCTTGACCGTCCATGCCTGCAATACTGCATTCGGCGTCGCTTCAATGAGCTTGAGCATTGCAGGCGTACCGCCGCCAATCTTGGCCTGCGTCGCCTGATCCAGCCCCAGTTCGACCACCCGCGCTTCGCTGGGAGGAAGGTCGGATACGATAAAGCGGTCAGTCCCGTTGAAGCCGCTCGCCTTGAGCAGTGTTTCGAGTGGGAAAGTGCCTGCCATCTGCGAAAGCTGCGCAGGGGTCAGCGCATTATAGGTCAGGTCGCGATTGCGGCGCGTGGCGCGGTCCCAGCTGACCGTGCGGGCGATGCTGTCTTCGAAGGCATAGACCTGCTGTGCAGTGGCAGCCGGATCGGCGTAACCGGCCTTGCCCAGCAGAAAGGCGAGATAGTCGCGATACTTGGCCTGGATGTCGCGGCCCTTCTCGCTCTCGTCGAGATAATAGTCACGGTCGGGCAGGCCGAGGCCGCCCGAACCCAGATAGACCGAGTAGCGCGTAGGTTCCTTGGCATCGACGGTCACATAGCCGCCCAGCGGCGTGGCAAACCCCGGCTTGCCCCACAGTGCAACCAGTTCTCCCAGCGTGCCCGCCTTGCGGATTTGCGCCAGATAGGGCTCTGCCGCCGCCATGCCGCGCGCGTCGATTGCTGCGGTGTCGAGATAGGCGGCATAGGCATCGACGATGCGCTTCTCGTCGGCGCTCAGCGTAGCTGGGTCCTTGGCTACCAGTTCATCTACCAGTGCCTTGACGTCGCTGGTGGACTTCTCGCGCAGCAGGTTGAACGCGCCGAAGCGGCTGAATTCTGCCGGCAGCGGATTGGCTTCGAGCCACTTTTGGTTGGCGTAAGCGAAGAAGTCGTCACCCGGCTTGATTTCAGGCGAAAGCGCAGCTGGGTCAAAACCCCAGGTGCCGAAGTTCATCGTAGGCAGCGGCGTTTCTTCAGCCGGGGCGGGTGCAGCGTCTTCGCGCGCGAGGGCAGGCGAGGAAATCAGGAGCGCGAGCGCGGACGCGCTGGCGGCGAACAGGGTCTTCGACATTGATGTAGTCTCCGGTCGTTGCCGGTCGTGCGCGCTCTCCCGCGCTTGCGACCTTATGCCGCCTGACTAGCAAATCGCGCCGAACTGCAATTGACGCCGGTCGACGCCGCAATCCGCTTCGTCGATGGATCAGGCGGTTTCGTGACCAAACTGGAGTGAGGCAAGCCGCGCATAGAGCCCGCCATTGGCCGACAATCGGGCATGCGTGCCCTGTTCGACGATGCGCCCGTCCTCCATCACCACTATGCGATCTGCCGCGCGCACAGTGGCGAGGCGGTGCGCGATGACCAGCGTGGTGCGGTCTTCCATCAGATGTTCGAGCGCTTCCTGCACCAGCCGTTCGCTTTCGGCATCGAGCGCGCTGGTTGCTTCGTCGAGCAGCAGGATCGGTGCATCGCGCAGCAGTGCGCGGGCGATGGCGATGCGCTGGCGCTGGCCGCCCGAAAGCTGCGTGCCGTCTTCGCCGAGATAGGTATCGAGCCCCTGCGGCAGGCGTTCGATGAAATCCGCGGCATTGGCCGCGCGTGCAGCAGCCCAGATCGCATCCTCGCTGGCGTCCCAATTGCCGTAGCGCAGATTGTCGCGAGCACTGGCAGAGAACAGCACCCCGTCCTGCGGCACAAAGGCAATGCGACTACGGATTGCGGCCGGATCGGCGCTGGTCAGCGGGATACCGTCAAGACGGATGGTGCCCGCCTGCGGGTCATAGAACCGCTCGGCCAGCTGGAAGATGGTCGATTTGCCCGCACCCGATGGGCCGACGATGGCAACCGTCTCGCCCGGTTCGATCTCCAGCGTGAAATCGGTCAGCGCCGGGGTTTCGAGCCGCGTTGGATAGCGGAAAGTGACATTGCGGAATGACAGGCCGCCACGTGCCGGCTCGGGCAGAGGTTGCGGTTTGGCGGGCGGAGCGATGGCGGGCTCTTCCTCGAGCAATTCGCTCAAGCGGCTCGCAGCACCCGCAGCGCGCAGCATGTCGCCATAGACTTCGGTCAGCGCACCGAAAGCGCCTGCTACCAGCGCGGCAGTCAGTACGAAGGCAGCGATGGTGCCGCCAGTAATGGTGCCTTCGCTCACCGCTTCAGCACCCTTCCACACCAGCATGGTGATGCCGCCGAAGATGAACAGGATAATGGTGGCGGTCAGCGCGGCGCGGATGATGATGCGCCGTTTGGCCACGGTGAAGGTCCGCTCCACCGCTTCGCCGAAACGCTTCTGTTCGCGCGACTCCTGATTGAATCCCTGAACGATCTTCATGGCCGAAAGCACTTCGGTGACCATAGCGCCGACATCGGCCACGCGGTCCTGGCTGGCGCGACTGACATTGCGCAAGCGGCGTCCGAACACCACAATCGGCACTGTGATCGCGGGGATCACCAGTACCAGCCAGATGGTCAGGCTGGGGACGAGGTAAAAGAGGAACAATGTCCCGCCCGCGCCGACGAGTATATTGCGCAGGGCAACCGAGATAGTGGTGCCCACCAGCGTTTCGATGAGCGCCGTATCCGAAGTCATCCGGCTGGAAATTTCCTTGGGGCTGTTCTCTTCATAGAAACCGGGCGCAAGGCGCAGCAGATTGCTGTGCACCGCCATGCGGACATCGGCCACCACACGCTCGCCCAGCCAGCTGACGAAATAGAACCGCAGCGCTGTGCCAGCTGCAAGAATGACCACCACGCCGAGCAATATCTCGAACCAGAAGCGCAATCGGTCGGGATCGCTGCCTTCGTGAAAGCCCTGATCGATGACCATCTTGAAGCCATAGGGAATCGCCAGAGTGGCGGCAGCGGTGATCGTAAGCGCGATCAGCGCCATGGCGACATGGCCCGGGTACTGGCGCAAGTGCCGGAAAACCATGGCCAGCGGCCGCAGGTCGCGCGGTTCGCCCTTGTCGCGCCGCCGGAACAGGCCGCGGCGGGGCTGCGGCTGGTTTTCGCTCTCGTCCATGGCGTCCAACTAGGGATGCGGCGGGGTAAAATCCACAGCAGAGGTGTCGATATGACACTTTTGACCTATTTGTGCATTGCACAACGAAACTATTCTCGCCAGATTGCGCGCTTTCGGACGATCCGCAGCGATAAACACAACAGCGCGGGTAGCAGGGGATTTCGATGCTTTACCAAGCCTATGAATTGCAGCGCGCGTGGCTGTCCAGTGCCAGCGCACTGGCCTCGATCGGGGCGGAAATGCTTACCAACCCCGTGCTGCCAATCGGGTATATGGGCCTTGGGCCTGTCGCCAGCGCGCTCGAAGTGTTTGCCCATGCGACCGCCACCTATGGCAAGCCGGCATGGGACATCGAGATTGTCGAGGCGGGCGGGAAGCAGCACGCCGTGGTCGAAGCGACCGTGCTCAATCGCCCCTTCGGCGATTTGAAGCGCTTCCACCGCGAAGGCCTGCCCGAAGATGCCCCGCGCCTGCTGGTAGTCGCCCCGATGAGCGGCCATTACGCCACGCTGCTGCGCGGCACCGTAGAACGGATGCTGGAAAATTACGTCGTCTATGTCACCGACTGGGCCGATGCGCGCAATGTTCCGACCAGCGCGGGCCAGTTCGATCTGGACGACTACATCGACTATGTGATCGGCTTCCTGGAACATATCGGGCCGGGTGCCCATGCGATGGCGGTATGCCAGCCTTCGGTCCCCGTCTTTGCCGCAACGGCGGTGATGAATCGTGACAAGCACCCCTGCGCGCCGAGGACGCTCACCATGATGGGCGGGCCGATCGACACCCGCTGTTCGCCCACCACGGTCAACGATCTGGCGATGGAACGCCCGATTGCCTGGTTCCGTCACAATGTGATCGCCACCGTGCCGATGCAGTATCGCGGCCATGGGCGGCAGGTCTATCCCGGCTTCATGCAGCTGGCGGGCTTCATGAGCATGAACCTCGGCAATCACATGATGAGCCATTACGAGATGTTCAAACACCTCACCGTAGGCGACGATGAAAGCGCGCAGGCGACCAAGGATTTCTACGACGAGTATCGCAGCGTCTGCGACATGACCGCTGAATTCTATCTCCAGACGGTGGAGGAAGTGTTCCAGAAACACTCCATCCCCAACAACACGTTCATGCACCGCGGCAAACTGGTCGATCTGGGCGAGATTACCAGGACTGCGCTGCTGGCGGTCGAAGGCGAGCGTGATGATATTTCAGGGCTGGGCCAGACGAAGGCGGCGCTCGACCTCACGCCCAATCTCGCGAAGTCGAAGAAGAAATATTACATGGCCGAAGGGGCCGGGCATTATGGAATCTTCAACGGCAGCAAATGGCGCACCAAGGTCGCCCCCGTGGTCGAGGACTTCATCGCGAAGCACGGGTAAGGGGATCAGCCCCGCAGGCGCTCCGCATGCCAGGCGACATGGTCGGCCATGAAGGTCGAGATGAAGTAGTAGGAGTGGTCATAACCCTCCTGTAGCCGGATCGTCGCGTCGATACCCGCTGCGGCGCAGGCTTCCGCCAGTCGGTGGGTCTGGAGCTGTTCGATCAGGAACTGGTCGGCCGTGCCCTGATCGACGAGGATATGCGGGTGACGCGCGCCATCCTCGATCAGCGAGACTGCGTCATAGGCGCGCCAGGTTGCCTCATCGGACCCGAGATAGCCGCCTAAAGCCTTCACACCCCACGGAACTTGCGATGGGGCGACAATCGGGCTGAATGCGCTGATCGAGCGGAAACGATCAGGATTGCGCAGGCCGATGGTCAGCGCGCCATGCCCGCCCATCGAATGGCCGGTGATCGAATGGCGTGCCATATCGGCGGGAAAATCCGCTGCCAGCAGTACCGGCAGTTCGTGTTCTATATAGCTGCGCATCCGGAAATTCTTTGCCCACGGTTCTTGCGTTGCATCGACATAGAAGCCAGCGCCCTTGCCGAAATCATAGCCCTCGTCATCGGGCACATCCTCGCCGCGCGGGGAGGTGTCAGGCGCGACGAAGATCACGCCATGTTCGGCGCAGGCGGCACGATATTCGCCCTTTTCGGTGACATTGGCATGGGTGCAGGTGAGGCCGGAAAGATACCACAAGACCGGCAGTTTCAGGCCCGGCGGATGATCGGGCACGAAGACCGAGAAGGTCATCGGAGTGCCGGTCGTGCTGCTCTGGTGCGTGTAAACGCCTTGTGTGCCGCCGTGACTGCGATTGGTGGAGAGGGTTTCGAGACTCATTTCTTTCTCTCCTTCCGCTCACCCTGAGCTTGTCGAAGGGTCGTCACTAGGGTTGTGGCCGTACTTCGACAAGCTCAGCACAAGCGGAGGTCATTGAACCGGGATGGGGCTCACCACCGGTTCATGCCCCCAATGGCGCAAGAGGTCCAACATTGCCGCGCCCGCAAGGCCCAGCGTGCCGGTGTTGCGAAGCGGGTGAACGTTGATCCGTTCCGCGCAGGCCAGCCCGTCTTCAATCACGACGGTCACGCTGCCCGGCGCCGCGTTGATCATCGCCAGCGGGGTGACCGACCCGGGCGTTATGCCCAACAGCCGCTCCATGTCGTCCGCCTTGCCGAAGCTGACTCGCTTGCAGCCGATGGCGGCGGGGAGCGCCTTCAGGTCGACCCGCGCTTCGGCGGGCACGGTGACCAGCCAGAAGGCACCGCCCGCATCCTTGAGGAACAGGTTCTTGGTGTGGCGGCCGGGAATGTCGGCATCAACAAGCCGACTTTCCTCGACCGTGAACACGGCAACATGCTCATGCTCGGCGAAGCGGATCGCGAGCGACGCGAGGTCCGCCCGCAGTCCCGCTTCACTGCGCACGGGCAGCGTTACATCCGGTGCAGCGCGCAGAGCTTGTTGCCGTCTGGATCGCGCAGATAGGCGAGGTAAAGGCTGCCCATGCCGCCCGTGCGCACGCCCGGCGGGTCTTCGATGGCGGTGCCGCCCGCTTCCACGCCCGCCGCATGCCAGGCATCGGCCTGTTCAGGCGACATGGCGAGGCCGATGGTGCAGCCGTTTCCGGCGGTAGCGGGCGAGCCATCGATCGGGGTGGTGACGATGAAGATGCCGCCGTTGTGCATGTAGATCAGCCGACCCTTGTCGTCGGTGATCCCTTCCTTGCCGCCCATCGCCTTGAACGTGGCGTCATAGAATGTTTTGGACCGGTCGATATCGTTCGATCCGACCATCATATGGCTGAACATCGCTTCTCTCCTCTTGAGTTTCGAAATGCGACCTAATTCAGTAGCGCGCCGCGATCAATAGACCACCACGCTGCGGATGCTCTCGCCTGCATGCATCAGGTCGAAGCCCTTGTTGATCTCCTCCAGCGTCAGGATGTGAGTGATCATCGGGTCGATCTGGATCTTGCCGTCCATATACATGTCGACGATCTGCGGCACATCGGAGCGGCCCTTGGCCCCGCCGAATGCGGTGCCGCGCCAGTTGCGGCCTGTCACCAGCTGGAACGGGCGGGTGGCGATTTCCTTGCCCGCTTCGGCCACGCCGATGATGATCGAGGTGCCCCAGCCGCGGTGGCAGCATTCGAGCGCGGTGCGCATGACTTCGGTGTTGCCGGTGGCATCGAAGCTGTAATCGGCGCCGCCATCGGTCAGCTCGACCACCTTGGCCACCACATCGTCGCGGCTCATGCCCTTGGTATTGAGGAAATGCGTCATGCCGAACTTGCGGCCCCATTCCTCGCGTTCGGGATTGATATCGATGCCGAGGATGACGTTAGCTCCCGCGAGCCTGGCGCCCTGGATAACATTGAGCCCGATCCCGCCGAGCCCGAACACCGCCACATTGTCGCCCGGCTGGACCTTGGCAGTCTTGGTAACGGCGCCGACCCCTGTGGTCACACCGCAGCCGATGTAGCAGCTGGTCTGGAACGGCGCGTCTTCGCGGATCTTGGCGACTGCAATTTCAGGCACGACGGTGAAGTTCGAAAAGGTCGAGCAGCCCATGTAATGGAAGATCGGCTGTCCTTTGTAGGAAAAGCGTGTGGTGCCATCGGGCATCAGCCCCTTGCCCTGTGTCGCGCGGATCGCCGTGCACAGGTTGGACTTGCCGCTGAGGCAGGTTTTGCACTTGCCGCATTCGGGGGTGTAGAGCGGGATCACGTGATCGCCCGGCACGACCGAGGTCACGCCCGCGCCGACTTCGCGGACGACCCCTGCGCCTTCATGGCCCAGCACGCTGGGGAAGATCCCCTCGCTGTCGAAACCATCCAGCGTATAGGCATCGGTGTGGCAGATGCCGGTCGCCATGATCTCGACCAGAACCTCGCCCGCCTTGGGGCCTTCCAGGTCCAGTTCGACAATTTCCAGCGGCTTTTTCGCCTCAAAAGCTACGGCGGCACGGGTCTTCATCGGTGATTCTCTCCTTCGGCGCTCCCGATTGGCCCTGCGGCGCGGGCGGCGCAAGGGCCAAGCGCTATGGAATTTGCTCGCCTACCGCTGTCGATGCGGATATTTGCGAGCGTCATGAAAAGCATCGGCTCACTCTTCGCCTCGTTGCTCGCGCTTCTTGGCTTCAGTTCCGCGCACGCAGAGACACCCGCAGCTGATATTGCGAACGATCCAGCAGTCCTCAAATTCATTGCATGGCAGGAAGCGAATGCGCTCCCCGCCGCCATGCTGAGTGGAAACGGGCCTGCGCCTGAAACACCGGGAGGATCGCGCGTGGGCGGGGTTGTGTGGCTGCCCGAGGGTGAGGCGTGGCCGAAAGATGACAAGGGCGTGCCTTTGTCCTTCCTCGCGCAGATCGACTTTGCCGAAATGCCACCCTTGCCCGATTACCCGACCACCGGCGTGCTGCAATTTTTTATCGGGCGCGATGATCTTTACGGCGCAAACTTCGATGAGCCGGAAAAGGGCAGCTTCAAGGTCATCTACCGCGAAGATCTTTCCGGCGCTGGCCGGTTGCAGCGTGGCGAGGCGCGGGGAACAGCCAATATCGATGATTATTCGCCACTCTATGACGAGACAGTGAAACAGGGTCTCGCGCTCGCTTCAACCGTCGCGCAGCACAAACCCAGCTTCAGTAACTGGCTATTCGACCGCGATCTTGGATCATTGCTTGACGACCATGAGGCATCCGACCGCATCTTCGAATATATGGACAGTGAGCTTTCAGGTGATTTCGGTACCAGCCATGTGGGTGGCCATCCAGAATTCACGCAATCCGACTGGCGCGCCGCCGAGCCGTATCAGGACGTCGATCGCGTGTTGCTCAACCTTTGGACCATTGGCGATCACCTGATGTGGGGTGACATGGGCCAAGGCCAGTTCATGATCCGCCGCGAAGACCTGTTGAAGCGGGATTTCAGCAAGGCATTCTATCAGTGGGACTGCTATTGAGCGCAATCCAATGCCGGTCGCTCCCCGTTCATCCCGGCCAAGCTAGAAAGCTCACCATGCGCTATTCCATCGCCCTTGCCGCACTTGCCGCCGTCACCGCCTCGCCGCTTGCCGCGCAAGAGGCTGCGGCGGCACCCGATCTGCCCGACCTGACGATGGAGCAGCAGACCGCACTGCGTTGCGGCGTTGCGTTTGCAGTGGTGGCGCAGGCGCAGAAGGCAGGCGACCCGTCGGTGGCGCAATACCCCTCGGTTGGCGAACGCGGGCGTGAGTTTTTCGTCCGCACCACCGCCAGTCTGATGGAGCAGACCGGTGCCGGGCGCGAAGCAATCGGCATGCTGGTTATCCGCGAAGTCAAGGCGCTGACCGATGATCCGGCGGCCGTCGAAGCGGTGATGCCCGCCTGCATGATGTTGCTCGACGCATCGGGTCTTTAAGCCGCGTTCAGCTATCCGTCAGCGCTTTTGACCTATCATTTGTCCGATTAGCCGTTGTTCGGGGGAACCGATGCGTAAACTTGTCCTGACTGCAACTGCCGCTGCTGCATTTGTCGTACCGCTTCCCGCCTTTGCGCAGGATGCCAAGGCAGCGGATGAATCGCGTCCCATGTCGGACATGGCAGAGCGCCTTTCCGACCCCGAACAGCAGCAGAAAATGGCGATGATGGTTCGCGCGCTGAGCGAAGTCCTGCTCGACATGCCGCTCGCCCCAATGATGGAAGCCATGTCCGAAGTGGCCGGGGAAGATGCACCTGCCGTCGATCCCGACACCACGCTACGCTCGATGGCGCCTGCGTCGGATCGTGTGCCTGAAGAGATCGAGCGCAACCTTCCACGCGCGATGGAAGCGATGGGCAAGATGGCCGACGGGCTCGACAAGATGACCCCGGCAATGCGCCGTATGGCCGAGCGGATGAAGGAAGCGCTTCCTCAAACCCGCTGATTGCCGTGTAAATTTCCGCCATAATGCGGCGCACCGGTTTACGCGGCTGCGCGGCTGGGGCATGGGCGGATTTCATGTGGCAGCTCCACCAATTCCCCCTTTGTCCGTTCAGCCGAAAGCTGCGCCTGCTCATGGGCGAAAAGTCGGTCGCCTATGAACTGGTGCGCGAAAATCCGTGGGAAGGGCGCGATACGCTGTGGCAGCTGAACCCGGCTGGTCGCACCCCGGTGCTGCACGATCCGGGCAAGCGCATTACCCTGTGTGACAGCCAGGCGATCTGCGAGTTTCTGGAGGAAACGGTCGAACGCAGTCCGATGATCATCGGCAATGCACTGCAGCGCGCGGAAATCCGCCGTCTGGTGAGCCTGTTCGACGAGAATTTCTACGCCGATGTCACTCAGCCCGCGCTGCACGAGAAGATGAAGAAACGGCTGGTGCTGCGCCAGTCGCCCGATGGGCAGGTGCTGCGCCAGATGGGTCGGATGCTGCACGGCCATCTCGACTATATCGACTGGCTGGTCGATACCCGCCAATGGCTGGCCGGGCCGCAGCTAAGCCTCGCCGATCTGGCCTGCGCGGCGCAGCTGTCGGTGGTCGATTACCTCGGCGCGGTCGGCTGGCGCGGACACGAGCAGGCGCAGGGCTGGTACATGGTCATGAAAAGCCGCCCCAGCTTCCGCCCGCTGCTGAGCGAAAAGATGGACGGCCTGCCGCCTCCTCGGGAATATGCGGCGCTTGATCTCTGATTATTTTTGGCAGGTGGGGCAGAACCACGTGCTGCGCCCACCCTGCACGATCCGCCTGATCACTCCGCTATCGCCGTGCAGGCAGTCCTCACCCTCGCGTCCGTACACGGCAAATCGCGTGGCAAAATAGCCCAGTTCGCCGTCGGGCTGGGCGAAATCGCGCAGGGTCGAGCCGCCGTCGCGGATCGATTGTTCGAGCACTTCGCGGATTGCCGGGACAAGGCGTTGCAGCTGCGGCATGGTCACCTTTCCGCCCGGCTTGCGCGGGTCAATCCCGCTGCGCCACAGCGCTTCGCAGACATAGATATTGCCCAGCCCCGCAACGATCCGCTGGTCGAGCAGCAGCAGCTTGATCGCCTGTTTGCGGTTCCGGGTCGCCCCGCGCAATTGTTCGGCGGTGAAGCCATCTCCGAGCGGCTCGGGGCCGAGCGCGGCGAGGGGCTTCCATGTTGCCAACTCGGCGCTGGTCATCAGGTCGACCGAACCGAAGCGGCGTGGATCGTTGAGGGCAAAGCGATGCCCGGCCGTTTCGATCACCAGATGATCGTGCTTGTCGGCTTCCGTCGGGTCGATCCGCCAGCGCCCGCTCATGCCGAGGTGGAACACCATTGCATGGTCGCGGCTGGTGTGGATGAGGCCGTATTTGGCCCGCCGCGTAAGATGCGTCACGCTCGCCCCGGTCAGTGCCTGGACCAGATCAGGCGGGAAGGGACGGCGCATGTCGGGCCGGTTGACCTGAACCAGAGTGATCGTCTCACCCTCAAGGAAACGGGCAAGTCCGCGCACGGTGGTTTCGACTTCGGGAAGCTCTGGCATGTCCCCTCCCTAACACCCTTTGCGCGCCGCTCAATTCCCCCTAAGGCGCTTCGCCATGACCGACACAGTTTCCTTCGGCTACGAAGATATCGATGCAGCTGAGAAGACCGGCCGCGTGGGCGCGGTGTTCTCCAATGTCGCCGCCAAATACGACATCATGAATGATGCCATGTCAGGCGGAATGCACCGGCTGTGGAAGGACAAATTCGTCCGCCGGGTGAAGCCGCAGCCGGGCGAGCAGATTCTCGACATGGCCGGCGGAACGGGCGACATCGCCTTCCGCTTGGCGGAGCGCGGGGCGAGCGTCACTGTCAGCGACATCAACCAGGACATGCTCGATGTGGGCATCGAACGCGCAATGGAGCGCGGGATCGACGGACTGGTGTGGAGCCGCCAGAATGCCGAGGAACTGGCCTTTTCCAGCCGGATTTTCGATGCTTACACCATCGCCTTCGGTATCCGGAACGTCACCCATATCGACAAGGCGCTGAAGGAAGCACACCGTGTGCTCAAATTCGGCGGACGCTTCTTCTGCCTCGAATTCTCCACCGTGGAATGGCCCGGTTTCAAGGAGGCATACGACATCTATTCGCACAAGTTGGTGCCGCAGATCGGCAAGGCGATTGCGGGTGATGAGGACAGCTATCGCTACCTCATCGAATCTATCCGCCGTTTTCCCGATATGCCCGGTTTCGAACGCATGATCCGCGAAGCTGGCTTCGTAAACACACGCGTCGAGCCGATCATGGGTGGGCTGGTGGCAATCCATTCGGGGTGGAAAGTCTGAAGTGACCCGCCCCGCCACGCATATCTGGCGCCTCTTCCGCTGGGGCATCACGCTGGCGCGCCACCGCGCATTGGTGGGGGTCGAGCTTGATCCCAATGCCCCGCTGCCGGTCAAGCGCATGGCGAAGCTGGCGCGCTGGGTGGCTTTTACCGGCAAGCGCGGCGAGCGCGATTACGCTGGCGCTTTTCGCGATATTGGTCCGGCAGCGATCAAGCTTGGGCAGACGCTGGCCACGCGACCCGATCTGGTGGGTGAGCAACCCGCCCGCAATTTGCTGCAATTGCAGGACGATCTGCCGCCGGTCGATTTCGACAGGATCCGCGCGGTCATCGAGGCGAGCTTCGAACAGCCGCTGGATGCGCTCTACGCCGAATTCGACCCCGTGCCGGTCGGCGCGGCATCGATCGCGCAGGTCCACCGTGCGGTGACGACCGAAGGCAGGCAGGTCGCGGTAAAGGTTCTGCGCCCAGGAATTCGCGAAAAATTCGCGCGCGACATCGACACCTATGAATGGGCAGCCGCCCACGTCGAGGCGATGGGCGGTGAAGCATCGCGCCTGCGTCCGCGGCTGGTAATCGCCAATTTCAAGCGCTGGACGAACAGCGAACTGGATTTGCGGCGCGAAGCTGCATCCGCTTCCGAGTTGGCCGAACACATGGTCGGTACGCCAGGCTATATTGTGCCCGAGATCGACTGGGATCGCACAAATGGCAGAGTGATGACGGTCGACTGGATCGACGGGATCAAGATCAGCAAGGTCGACGAGATCAAGGCTGCCGGGCATGACACTGCGGATATCGCCAACCGGCTGGTGCTGGCTTTCCTGAAGCAGGCGATTTCGGGCGGCTTCTTTCACGCCGACATGCATCAGGGGAACCTGTTCGTGAAAGCGGACGGGACCATTGCCGCGATCGATTTCGGTATCATGGGCAGGATCGATCGCCGCGCGCGTATGTGGCTGGCCGAAATCCTCTATGGCCTGACGACGGGCAATTACAAACGCGTCGCCGAAATCCATTTCGAAGCGCAATATGTGCCTAGCTATCACAATGTCGACGAGTTCGCGACGGCGCTGAGGGCGGTGGGCGAGCCGATGCGCGGCAAGCCGGTGAGCGAGTTGTCGGTCGGCCAGATGCTTGACGGCCTGTTCGCCATCACCCGCGATTTCGACATGCAGACGCAGCCGCATCTTCTGCTGTTGCAGAAAACCATGGTGATGGTCGAAGGCATCGCCACCCAGCTCAACCCGCAGATCAACATGTGGGACACGTCCGCACCGTTCGTGCGCAGCTGGATCCGCGACGAGCTGGGGCTGGAAGCGGCCATTGCCGATCGCATCCGCACCGACACGGAAACGTTGCTGCGCATCCCCGATCTGGTCCGCCGGATAGAGGACCGCTTCCCGGCCAAGGGTGGCGCACCCGAACCGCCCCCGCTGCCGGACGTTGAATTGATGTGGGAAAAGCACGACCGCGAGGGCCAATCGAGCGGCTGGCTGGGCTATGCGCTGGCGGCAGGCATCGGGGGGCTCGCGGTATGGGCGGCGATAATTCAGGGGTGGATCGGCTGAACGGGAAGGGCGAAGCACCCGTATGGGACCGCTTCGCCAGCTGGAAACCATGGCCTGCCCGCGCCCTGCTGGCTGCGGCGGCGGTGCTTATGGTGCTGGCTGCATTCACCCCGATTGCTGAAGACAAGGTTGAATCAGCTTCCAGTGTGCGGCTGACACCAAACGAAATTTCTACCGTCGAAAAGCCACAACGGGACGAGGACCTCGCACTATACGACCGCATTATCGAACGCATTGCGGTCGGCGAGAACTACTATGACTTCGTAGTCGAGGAGCAGCGTGCCGCAAACTATCCGGTACGACCCGGCCTTGCTGTGCGCTTGCCAACGCTGGCCTATATCCACGCTTGGCTGGGAGAAGGCGGGATGATTGTCGCAGCGATCATACTGATGATCGGCTGTGTGTGGGTCTGGTGGAAGCGCCTCGGTGAAGAGCAGGGTAATCCCAGCATCAGACGCATCGGTACGGCCCTGATGTTTTTCGGCGCTGCGCTTGGTCTCAACCGCTACTATTTCGTTCTGCACGAGTTGTGGGCTGGCATGCTAATAGCGCTTGCTTTCGGACTTCACCGGCCGGGGCGCTGGGGCTGGTCGCTGGCCGTTGCTGCGCTGGCGCTGGCGATCCGGGAACACGCGTTGCCGTTTGTCCTGTTGATGGGGGCGATGGCCATGTGTCGGCGAGACTGGAAGGAAACTGCTGCATGGGCAGCCCTGGTGCTCGCATTCCTTGCCGCGATGGGGTGGCATCTTTCGCTGATCGAACCGCAAACACTGCCAACCGACCGCGAAAGCCCTGACTGGCTCGTAATGCGAGGTCTATCCGGCTGGATCGGCAATATTGTGCTCAGTTCCGGTCTGCATTTTCTGCCGCATGTGATCGGAGGTCCGATCGTGATCCTGGCCGTTCTGGGTTGGGCGGGCTGGAAATCGCCCGCTGGCACTACTGGAGCGTTGCTGTTCCTCGGTTATGGGCTGGCTTTCATGCTGGCCGGGCGGGCGAACAATTTCTACTGGGGCGCAGTGATCGCGCCGACCATGTTCGCCGGGCTCGCGTTCCTTCCGATGGCGCTCAGCTCATTGTGGCGCGCGGCCAGTACCGGATCGCCAGCGCCAGCACGATAACGTGGCCAGCTTCGACCAGCATGGGTTCCCACCACATGTCGTAAGTGCCGACTATCAGCAGGTTTACCAAACGACCGGCAAAGGCGATTGCAAACAGCCCGAGTGCCGGAAGCAACACATCGCCGCGGCGCTTCCACGCACCCCACGCCATGAAGACGGCAGCAACCAGGAAGAAGGCGGTCATGTCGCCCCGCGTGGTCGACATACCCTGCGCACTGGCAGTGTCGAAACCGAACTGCACAGCCATGGTCGCCGGGTCGAGCAGGAAGCCGAAACCCAGCAATGCATTCATCAGCGCGCCCAGCGCAATCAGCGCCGCAAGTATGATGGCCATGGCATTAAATCCCCCCGTTTCCTATTTCTAAACCATAGGCTGCCAAGGATATTGGTGCAATCGCGCGTCTTGCGCGCTGGCAATGAAAGACGGGGGGCGCTAGCAAGCGCATCGATGACGCAATGGGAATCCAGCAGCCGATCCGCGCTGACGCAGCAGCGCATGGGAGCAACAGGCGGGGACGTCGCGTGAGCGGGCCTAAGATACTGCTCGTGATCGGTGGCGGCATAGCCGCTTACAAATCATGCGAATTGGTACGCCTTATCCGCAAGGCGGGCGGCGAGGTCACTTGCGTGTTGACCGAAGGCGGCCAGCAATTCGTTACACCCATGGCGCTCGCCGCACTTTCGGAGAACAAGGTCTATACCTCGCTGTTCGATCTCAAGGATGAGGTCGAGATGGGGCATATCAAGCTGTCGCGCGAGGCCGATCTGGTGGTCGTATGTCCGGCGACGGCGGATCTGCTAGCCAAGATGGCAGCGGGCATCGCCGATGATCTTGCTACCACGCTGATCCTCGCCACGGACAAGCCGGTATTTACCGTACCCGCCATGAATGTGCGCATGTGGGAACATTCGGCAACGCAGCGCAATGCCGACTGGTTGCGGCAGGCCGGGGTGCGCGTGATGGACCCGGAGGAAGGGCCGATGGCTTGCGGCGAATTCGGCGCGGGCCGCTTGCCCGAACCGCCCGCAATTCTGGCCGCGATTGCTGCCGAGCTCGAGCTCGAACTGGATATTCCCGAACTTTCAGCACCTGCCCCGCAACTTGCGCCACCCGCCCAGGCAGAGGTCGACGATCTTGCTGCGGAAGCGCTCGAGCCGGAGGAAGAAGTTGAGGTTGAAAGCAAGGGCGGGCTCGGCAGCCTGCTCTCGGCGCTGATTCCGCGTAGCACTGCAAAGCGCTCGCATGACGAAATCGAAGCTGCATTCGAGGAAGAGGAAGAGCTCGGCGATCCCGGCATGATCGATGCTGAAGGGTTGGTCGAGGGAACGGAAATCGATCCCGAAGCGGTCAGTGCTCTGCTCGCCACCAAAGGAAAGGCCGCTTCAGCGCCTCCGACCGATCGCGAAGCCATCAATCATGAAGTCGCGCGCAAGGATGCGCGTGCCATGCCACAACCGATGGACGAGGATGTCGCCACCACCGACCTTCCGGCAGACTTGGCGGCCGATCCGCTGGCAGGACAACCCGAGTTTGACGAGGATCCCGAACATCGTCCGCTGTTCGGCAAGCATGTGCTCGTCACCGCAGGGCCGACCCGCGAACCGATCGATCCGGTACGCTACATTGCCAACCGCTCTAGCGGGAAGCAGGGCTTCGCAATTGCCGCGATGGCAGCCGCGGCCGGCGCACGCGTGACGCTGGTTTCAGGCCCGGTGCAATTGCCCACTCCTCCGGGCGTCGACCGTATCGATGTCGAAACGGCCGACGACATGGCCACCGAAGTGCGCAATGCGCTGCCTGCCGATGCCGCCTTCATGGTCGCTGCGGTTGCCGACTGGAAGAGCCGCCATGTCGCGACGGAAAAGATGAAGAAGCGCGGCAGTGCCCCGCCCGCGCTGATCCTTGCCGAGAACCCCGATATTCTCGCTGCAGTGGCCGCCGGACGAAAACGCCCGCAACTGCTGATAGGCTTTGCGGCCGAAACCGAAAACGTGGTTGAAAACGCCAAGACCAAGCGCAAGCGCAAGGGTGCCGACTGGATCATCGCCAACAATGTCGCCTTCTCTGCAGGGGAAAGCGTGATGGGTGGTGATATGAACCAGGTGCACATCGTTACTGCCAATGGCGTCGAGAGCCTGCCTGAAATGCCCAAGGACGATGTTGCTCGCGAGCTGGTGCGCCGCGCTGCCGAAGCGCTCGCCGCGCCGGTGGAGGATGAGCATGATTGACCCCGTCGGGGTGCGGATCAAGCGCTTGCCACACGGGCACGGGCTTGATCTTCCCGCCTATGCAACCAGTGGCGCGGCGGGGATGGACGTGCTGTCAGCCGAGAATGTGACTCTCCAATCCGGGCAACGACACGCCGTGGCAACCGGCCTGGCATTGGCCATTCCGGCGGGTTTCGAAGTGCAAGTGCGTCCGCGTTCCGGCCTTGCGCTCAAGCATGGCATCAGCGTGCCGAACACACCGGGTACGATCGACAGTGATTATCGCGGCGAGCTCAAGATCATCCTCATCAACCACGGGGACGAACCCTTCGCCATCGAGCGCGGTGACCGTGTAGCGCAGCTGGTACTGGCACCAGTTGTGCAGGCTGCCTGGCACGAGGTCGACGAATTGGACGAGACTGCGCGTGGCGAGGGCGGCTTCGGCTCCACCGGCGGCCACGCACAGCTCGTCTGAGGCGCGTCAAGCCTGGAAGGCATGGTTCCTGGCGCTCGCCTGGTGAAAGCACGCGGCGGCAAAGCCCCAAAGCATCGCGAAGAAGGTCAATACCCCCCATTCGACTGCGTGCCCGGGCATCAATGTCAGGGCTGCTGCACCGAAACCATATTGCGCAAATGCTGCCGCAGCAGTCAGCCATTTCATTGGGCGCGGACGGAACCATACCAGCACGCTTCCAAGCAACAGCGCCATGACCATAAGGCCGAATCCCGCATTGAGCGGTTCGTTTTCGCTGCCGATGATGCCCACAGCTCCGGTCACCCAGATCGTGAGGAAGCCCGCAACGGTTGCCGTAAGCATACCAAGTCGTTGTGGTGCACTGCGTCCAATACGCACTGCGAGTTCGATGCCGAGGCCAAGGGCGAACAGCAAGATTGCAGCGATGATGAAATCTGAACCGGTCCATTGCACTTCATCGGTAAAACGCATCGCTATCAAGGGGATCAGCAGCAGGGACATCAGCGCGCCCCATCCGGCAATGCGCCAGCCATTGATCCAGCGCTGCGCCAACCCATCGGCCAAGTTGTCGGCCTGAGAATCCGTCATTACATTCCTCCTTATGCGAATGATCGACAGGATAGGCAGCACGGAAGTGGGCGGCATGAGCAATTCCTGAGCAATTGCTGAAACCCTTCATCATCTCGCGCACATCGCCTAAGTGGAGCGGCGATGGAGAAAGACGCAATTGTGTTGCGCTTCGGCGACTTTCGGCTGGCGCTCGCCGAACGGCGGCTGACAGGGCCCGAAGGTGTAGTCGAGTTGGGCAGCCGCTATTTTGACGCGCTTTCGCTGTTGGTCCGCCATCCCAGTGCGCTGGTTTCGAAAGAGCGCTTCATGGACGAGGTTTGGAGAGGCATTCCCGTCACCGATGAAGCGCTGACGCAATGTATCAGGACGCTGCGTCGTGCCTTGGCCGACGAGCCCGGCAACCCCCGCTTTATCGAGACGGTTCCCAAGCATGGCTATCGCTTTATTGCCGCTGTCGAGCAGGTGGCACCCTCTGTGCCGTCAATCCTCACATCCCGTTCTCCTGCATCGCGTATCGCGGGTGCAACGACGCTGGGTGGCTTTACGGCAGGGGTGCTGGGCGGGTTGTTCTACGGCGTGCTTGGCACGTCTGGAGGGGCGCCTGGAATCGTAACGGTCCTGCTGCTGTCGACCGCGCTGGCACTGCTTGGTGCGGCGGCCATCGGCATGGGGCTGGGATTGGCATGTCTGTGGCGCGGTGAATCGTCATGGGCGATGCCTGTCGGCGGTGCGATTGGCGGACTTGCCGTAGGCGCTCTGGGCTCGATCGCGGCGGCGTCGGGAATGGAGGCGGTGACCGGTATCTTTCCCGGCCGCGTGACCGGCATGTTCGAAGGCATGGCATTGGGCCTTGCCGCCGGTGTCGTGCTGGCAATTAAAGCTGCCTACCCGCGCAGGCCTGCAATTTCGCTATTAATTGCCATCACAACCGGAGCGGCATTGGCCAGTGCGGTCGCGCTTGGCGGCGGACGATTTCTCGGTGGAACGCTGGCACAGCTTCAAGCGCGCTTTCCTGCCTCTCAGCTCGATCTTCAACCGATTGGCATGCTGTTTGGTGAAGCCGGCTTTGGAGCCGCCGCCCAATTGGGCACTGCCTTATGCGAGGGGGCAACCTTTACCGTCTGCATTCTCGTGGCAAACTGGTTGCTGGCGAGGCGGGCACTAAAAAGGGCGACCCGTTCCAGAGCCGCCCTCCCATAAATGTCCAAAAACAATCGGTCTGACCTACTCTTCAGGCTTGACCGAAATCCGCACAGTTTCGCCCGAGTTGCCAGGGAAATCGGTGAACATGGCCTCGACCAGATTTGGCACCAGATATTGCAGACGGTTGGAACGTGACAGCGCCTGTGCCTTGCCTTCGAACAGCCGTTCGCCGGTGGCAGCGCGGTCGATCTTCATTTCGATGCCGCTGGTATAGACGGTGTAGCTGGTCACTTCCGGGCCACCGAACCACGGATCGTTGAAGCCAAAGCCCCAGCGGCTTCCGCGGTAGGGCGAGTAGTAGCCAATGCGCGAATAGCCGAAACGGCCATAATAGGGCCTGAAACCGTACCAAGGCGAATAGAACGGGTCGGCAAAACCGGTTGAGCGGATGCGTTCACGGCCATTGTCGACCCCGTAATCAAATCGGACCAGCAGCGACGCGGCCTCGGGCGAAGCAGCCTGCACATAACCGAGCCGCGCCATCTGCGCTTCCACGAGGTCGGAATATTGTGAAAACTCCAGCCCACCCGCCAGTGCCGGATCGTCGGCCACTACGGCAAAGCTTTCACCGCTAGGCGCAGGCAGTTGCGACTGGAACCGCTGGACATCGGCGTTGAACGGCGTTGCGCAAGCGGCAAGGCCGGCGAGGATCATCGGAACGGAGGCCAGCTTGAGCGTGCGCCCCCACCCATGTTTACGGGTAGTCATTGCTCAGTCCTTTCGCATCATTGCGCGAGGCATAACATAGTCTGTCGAATTTGGTGTAGCCTGTCGTTTCCCCCGAGCAGACCACCAGCGACTGTCGGCTGTTCTATACATTTGGCCATGAACCGCGATTGAATATCGAGATTCACAAATGTTGCACTGTTCGCAAGACTTGTCGCCGTGGCGGGCGAGCGGCTAAGGGACCGCTCGATTCCAAACACTATCAGGGCAAGCGAGACCCATGGCCGGCCATTCCAAGTTCAAGAATATCATGCACCGCAAGGGCGCGCAGGAAAAGAAGCGCTCCAACCTCTTTTCCAAGCTGAGCCGCGAGATCACCGTGGCAGCGAAGATGGGCATGCCTGATCCCGACATGAACCCGCGCCTGCGGCTGGCGGTCAACGCCGCCAAGGCGCATTCGAGGCCCAAGGACAATATCCAGCGTGCGATCGACAAGGCATCGGCCAATGACGGCGAGAATTACGAAGAAGTGCGCTACGAAGGCTATGGCCCCGGCGGTGTGGCATTGATCGTCGAAGCGCTGACCGACAATCGCAACCGCACCGCCACCAGCGTGCGCACCGCCTTCAGCAAAAACGGCGGCAATCTCGGCACCGAAGGTTCGGTCCAGCATGGTTTCGAGCGCCTTGGCCTGATTGAATATCCGGCCAGTGCAGGCGATGAGGAAAAGGTTCTCGAAGCCGCGATGGAAGCCGGCGCCGAGGACATCGAAAGCTCGGATGATGGCCATGTCATCTGGACCGCCGCCGACGACCTTCACCAGGTGGCGACCGAACTCGAGAAGGCTCTCGGCGAAGCAGAAAACGTCAAGCTGGCGTGGAAGCCCAACGTGACGGTCGACATGGACGAGAGCGGGGCGAGCACGCTGCTCAAGCTGGTCGATACGCTCGACGATGATGACGATGTCCAGACCGTCTGGGGCAATTACGAGATTTCGGACGAGATCATGGAGAAGCTCGGCTGATGTTTGCTTTCGTCGCGAAGGCGCTGCTGGCCGGCGTCATGATCGCGGCGATTGCCGAAGTCGGGCGGCGGCTGCCTGCAACCGGAGCGCTGATTGCCTCGTTACCATTGGTATCGATCCTGGGTATGATCTTCCTGTGGCATGCACGGCCCGATGCGGAGAACATGGCGCAGCACGCGCAAGCGACCTTCTGGTACGTCCTGCCCAGTCTGCCGATGTTTCTCGTGATCCCGGCACTGCTGCGCAGCGGGATGAGCTTCTGGCTCGCACTGGCTTTGGGTTGCGCACTGACGGTGGTGCTCTACCTCGGAATGATGCAGTTCGGGCCACGTATCGGCTTGCGTTTGTGATCATCCTCGGGCTCGATCCTTCGCTCAGTTGCACTGGCTGGGGTGTGATCCGAATCCAGGGATCGCACATTGCGCATGTCGCAAATGGCCAGGTTGCGACCGAAGCAAGCGCACCGATGGCCGAAAGGCTGGCGGTAATACAGGCGGCACTGGCACAGGTAATTGCCGCTCATCGGCCACATCGCGCGGCGGCGGAAGAGATCTTCGCCAACAAGAACCCGCAATCGACGATCAAACTGGCGCAGGCGCGCGGAGCCGTACTTGCAGCATGCGGCTCGGCGGGTCTGCAGGTAGGCGAACATGCGGCGCGGCTGGTCAAGAAAGCAGTGGTAGGCACTGGCGGCGCAGATAAGGCGCAGGTTCAGGCCATGCTCAAGGTGCTGTTGCCCGGCGTGCAGATCGCCGGGGCTGATGCTGCCGATGCGCTTGCCGTTGCGATTGCGGACGCGCATCTCACGCCGCACGACAGGAGATATCAGTGAGCATCGAATTCTACGGCATCCCGAATTGCGATACCGTGAAAAAGGCCCGCAAATGGCTTGAGGCCGAAGGTATCGATTACAGCTTCCATGACTACAAGAAGGAAGGCGCGGATGCGGCCAGGCTCGCCAGCTGGGCCGATCAGACCGGGTGGGAAAAGCTGCTGAACACCCGCGGAACGACCTTTCGCAAACTGCCCGAAGCGGAGCGCGCGAATGTCGATCGCGACAAGGCGATTGCGCTGATGGTGCAGCAACCGAGCATGATCAAACGCCCGGTGGTTAAGCACGAAGGCGGGCTGCTGGTCGGCTTTGATCCCGCCGCATGGTCAGCCGCGCTGGGCTGAACCGGGTCGGATGAACCCGCTCGAACTGCTTGCGGTGGTGCTGGGGCTGGCCAATGTCGGCCTGCTCGTGCGGCGCAGCATCTGGAATTACCCCTTCGGCATGGCGATGGTGGCGCTCTACCTCGTCATTTTCTACGACGCAAAGCTCTATGCGGAAGCCGGGTTGCAGGTGTTTTTCTTCGTTGTGCAGGCATGGGGCTGGTATCTTTGGGTCAAGGCTGGCGGGATGGAGCATGCTGTGGCGGTGCGTTGGATGGGCTGGCCCGCACGTATTGCATCTTTGGCGATCATTGCGGGCGTAACCGCTGGGCTGGGTTCGCTGATGCACTATCTGACCGACGCGGTGATGCCCTTCGCCGATGCTGCGATTGCGGCGGCGAGCATCGTGGCGCAGATATTGCTGTCGGTAAGGCGGATCGAGAACTGGATCCTGTGGATCGCCATCGATATCGGCGCCATCGCGCTCTACATTTCGCGCGATCTGCATCTGACCGCGGGACTCTATGGCGCATTCCTTGTTCTTGCGACCGTCGGGTTGATCCAGTGGATGCACGCCGCGCGGTCTGAAGCGGAAGGCGCGGCCGGCTGATGAAACGCGGCTTTCTGCTCGGCAAATTCATGCCACCCCATGCAGGGCATATCGCGCTGGTGGAGGCGGCGGCAGAGCTGGTCGACAGGCTGACGATCCTCGTCTGCTGGCTGCCGGACGACCCCATTTCGGGCGAACTGCGGCTGGGCTGGATGCGCAGCTTGTTCCCGCAATGCCGCGTGGTCGGTCACGGCGAGATCGTGCCGCAGGAACCGGGCGAGAGCGCCGAGTTCTGGCCAATCTGGCAGGCCATTGTTGCTTCGGTCCATCCCGAACCCATCGACTATGTCTTTGTCGGTGAGGGCTATGGTGCCGATCTGGCCGCGCTTGTGGGAGGATTATTCGTCCCGCTAGGTGGACGCGTGCTTGATGCACAGGAAGCCATTTCGTCATTGTCCGCTACCGCTGTGAGGGGCAATCCGGCAGCTCATTGGTCGCTGCTGCCCGAGCCGGTGCGCGGACATTATCGACGCAGTATCTGCCTTCACGGCGCAGAGAGCACGGGCAAATCGACGCTGGCCGCGCGACTTTCCCGCGAGATGGGCGGTATATGGGTGCCCGAATATGGCCGCAGCCATTGCGAGGCACATCGCGGCCCCCTCTCGCGGCATGACCTGCTGCTGATCGGCCGCGCACAGCAGGCGATGGCACAGGCTTCGGCGCGTTGGGCCGGGCCGCTACTGCTGCTGGATACCGACGCATTGATGACCGCTGCCTGGTGCGAAATGCTGCTCGGAGAACGCCCTGCAGAACTGATGGAAGCGGAGAAGGCCGATCTTTACCTGCTGCTCGAACCGGACCTTGCGTGGATTGACGATGGCACGCGTTTCTTTTCCGATCCCGTCGACCGTGAGCGTTTCGCGGCAATCGTCGAGCAAGTGCTGGTCGACGCGGAAGTGCGTTTTGTGAGGATTGCCGGCGAAGGCGAACTACGGCTCGCGGCAGCCCGCTCGGCTATTGCGGAACTTGCGAATCAATACCCGCTTTCGTCGCCCCAACCGCCATTGTCGCCGTTGGTATAGCCACGCGCATTGTCATTCGCGGCGCTGGTTATCTGCCGCTTGACCGTGCCAAGATCGCTGCCAGACCCGTAAATCAGGCCGAGCACCAGGATGGTCGCAATCAGGAGCTTCTTGAACATGACGTCGCATATTGCCCGATTTGTCCTAAAGATTTCGTTACCGGTTGCCTTGTCGGCAACGCCGGCCATGACGCTGGCGCAGGACATGCTGGTGATTGCCCATCGCGGGGCGAGTGGCGAGCGGCCTGAGCATACGCTGGTCGCTTATGAACGTGCGATCGACCAGGGTGCGGATTTCATCGAAATGGACCTGGTGGCGACAAAGGACCTCGTGCTGGTCGCCCGGCACGAGAACGAACTTTCAGGCACCACCGATGTTTCCGTGCGCGATGAGTTTGCAGATCGCCGCCGGGCCAAGACAATCGACGGGGAACTGGTCAACGGCTGGTTTGCCGAAGACTTCACGCTTGCAGAACTGCGCACCCTGCGCGCGAAAGAGCGGATTCCGGGCCTGCGCCCTGCCAATGCGCGGTTCGACGGGCTTTATGCAATCCCGACCTTTGCCGAAATTCTCCAGCTGGTGCGCGCCAAACAGCACGAGACAGGTCGCACGATCGGCATCTATCCCGAACTCAAACATCCCACTTTCCTGCTGCAGGACGCCGGAATCGATACGGTCGATCTACTGGTCACCGCCTTGCGCGAAGCCGATCTTGACGACGCTGATGATGCGGTGTTCGTGCAGTGCTTCGAGGTTGCGGCCTTGCGTCGACTCGACCGGCTGGTCGATGTTCCGCTGGTACAGCTTGTTTCGCCCAGTGGCAGTCCGGCGGACGAACCGGCCGTGTCCTATGCCGCGATGGTCACGCCAAGCGGGATGGCCGATGTCGCCTCCTATGCAAACGTAGTCGGGCCGGAGACACGTATGGTGCTGGAGGAGGACGGCACGCCTTCAGCGCTGGTTACGCTGGCACATGCCGCCGGGCTCAAGGTTCACGCGTGGACGCTGCGCAAAGAGAATGCTTTCCTCCCTCCGTCACTGCGCAAGGGCGAAGGTGAAGCCGGAATCGGCGAAATAGGGCGATTTGCCGCGATCCTGAAACGGAGCGGTGTCGATGGCGTCTTTACCGACGACCCGGCCCTGGTGGTCAGCCAATCCGGGCAGTAACGATGTAATTGAGCGCCAGATCGCTGGAGAGGTGCAGACCTTTCGTCGGCGAGAAGGCGATGCCGCGCGGTTCGCCCATCTCAAGTCCGGCTTCGGCCAGCAATTCGCCAAGGTCTTCGGGTGCGATGAAATCGTCCCAGTGGTGCGTGCCTTTGGGGATCAGTCCGAAGCCTTCCGCTGCGCCCACCATCAGCAGGCGCGATTGCGGCGTACGGTTGGGGGTTGAAAGCACCATCAGTCCGCCAGGCGCGAGGCGGCAGGCAAGTTCGCCCACGAAAGCGCGCTTGTCGGCGACATGCTCTATCACCTCTAGCGCGGTTACGAGATCGAATTGCCCGATATCGAGCGCGCCGATTTCGCCTGCCATATAGCGAATATCGAGGCCGGACCGGTCGGCATGGATTGCGGCGGCGGCAACATTCTCGGGCGCGGCATCGACGCCGGTAACGCCCGCGCCCAGCCTTGCCAGCGGTTCGCACAGCAGCCCGGCACCGCAGCCGACGTCGAGCGCGCTTTTGCCTGAAAGCGGGTGCACGCCGCGCGGATCGCCGCCCCAATGCGCATCAATCGCTTCGCGCAGGAACGCCAGCCTCACCGGATTGAGCTTGTGGAGCATGGCGGACGATCCCTTCGGATTCCACCAGTCCTGCGCCAGCTTACCAAAATGCGCGGCCTCTTCGCGACGGATCGTCTGACCGGGATTTGCCCTGGCTGAAGTATTGCTTGGCGTGACTGTTGTTGCATCGTTCATGCAGCGTGGCTAGCAGCCTAGCCTCTCGCATTCCAGCACGGAGACCCATCCGCTTGGCCCGTATCGTGATGAAATTCGGTGGCACCTCCATGGCAGGGACCGAGCGTATCCGGCGCGTGGCCAATATCGTGCGCAAACAACAGGCGCGCGGGCATGAGGTGGCGGTGGTGGTCAGCGCCATGGCGGGCGAGACCGACCGGCTGGTCAATTTCTGCCGCGAAGCCAATGCACTCTATGATCCTGCAGAATATGACGTGGTGGTGGCGAGCGGCGAGCAGGTCACCAGCGGCCTGCTGGCGCTGACTTTGCAATCGCTCGGCTGCAAGGCGCGCAGCTGGCTCGGCTGGCAGCTTCCCATCCATACGATCGAGGCGCACGCCAAGGCACGGATCGATTCGATTGATTCCGATGCGCTGGTTACCTCGATGAAAGCGGGCGAGATTGCCGTAATCCCCGGCTTCCAGGGCCTGGCTGACGACGGGCGCATCACCACGCTGGGCCGCGGCGGCTCGGATACTTCGGCGGTGGCGGTGGCTGCAGCCATTAAGGCCGACCGCTGCGACATCTATACCGACGTCGATGGCGTTTACACCACCGACCCTCGCATCGTGGCCAAAGCTAAGAAGCAGAAGGCTGTGACTTACGAGGAAATGCTCGAACTGGCGAGCGTGGGGGCCAAGGTGCTGCAGACGCGCTCGGTCGGGCTGGCGATGAAGGAACGGGTGCGCGTGCAGGTGCTCTCCAGCTTCATCGGCGACGATGCGGTCCCCGCAGACGATCTTCCAGGCACGATGATCGTGTCGGAAGAGGAAATGAATGAACTGGTGGAGAAGGGCGAAATGGAACGCCAGCACGTAACCGGCATCGCGCATGACAAGAACGAAGCTAAGGTGATCCTCACCCGCGTACCCGACAAGCCGGGTGCGGTGGCACATATCTTCGACCCGCTGGCCAAGGCGGCGATCAATGTCGACATGATCATCCAGAACGTCGGCCGCGACAAGGGCGAGACCGACGTGACCTTCACCGTGCCGCAGGCCGACCTGGCTCGCGCTCAGGCGTTGCTGGAGGACAAGCGTGACGAGATCGGCTTCAACCGCCTCATAACCGACAGCAAGATTGCCAAGATCAGCGTCGTCGGTGTGGGCATGAAGAGTCACGCCGGTGTCGCTGCGACCATGTTCCAGGCGCTGGCCGACCGCGGAATCAACATCCAGGCGATCTCTACCAGCGAGATCAAGGTCAGCGTGATGATCGATGAGGACGAAACCGAACTGGCGGTGCGTGTTCTGCACACGGCCTACGGCCTCGACTCAAAGGACGAAGCCGCATGAAGCTGACCCGGCTGCAGGGCTTCGCGCTGGTCGTTCTCGCCATGGTCATCATCTATCTGTCCTATCTGATCGGTTTCCAGATGGGTTCGGGGCCGGTTACGGCGCGATGAGCCACACCGCCACGATCCTGCTGCTGGGCTCGGGTGAGTTGGGCCGCGAATTCGTGATCTCGGCCAAGCGGCTGGGTGCCTATGTGATCGCCTGCGATTCCTATGATGGCGCGCCCGCCATGCAATTGGCCGATGCACGCGAGGTCTTTTCCATGCTCGATGGCGAGGCGCTGCGCCGGGTGGCCAGGCAATATCGGCCCGACCATATCGTGCCCGAGATCGAAGCGATCCGCACTGAAGTGCTCGTCGAACTGGAAAGTGAGGGTTTTGCTGTTACGCCTACGGCACGAGCGGCGCAGCTTACGATGAATCGCGACGCAATCCGCGATCTGGCGGCGAATGAACTTGGCCTCGTGACGTCCAAATACCGCTACGCCAAAAACCTAGAGGAAGTGCGCGCGGCGGCGGAACACGCCGGCTTTCCCTGTGTGATCAAACCGGTCATGTCGTCATCTGGCAAGGGCCAGAGCACGGTGCAGGATGCCGAGGGGCTGGAACAGGCGTGGGACTATGCCTGTGCCAATATGCGCGGCGACCGCCAGCGCGTGATTGTCGAACAGTTCATCGCCTTCGACTATGAAATCACCCTGCTGACCGTGCGGCACAAGGCCGGCATCACGTTCTGCCCGCCCATCGGCCACCGCCAGGAACGCGGTGACTACATGGAAAGCTGGCAGCCGATTGCGATGTCTGACGCGGCGATCGCAGCAGCGCAGGAAATGGCTGCGAAAGTAGTCGACAATCTGGGCGGCTACGGTTTGTTCGGAGTCGAATTCTTCATCCGCGGGGACGAGGTGATCTTCTCCGAACTTTCGCCGCGCCCGCATGACACGGGCATGGTCACTTTGGTCAGCCAGAACCTGACCGAGTTCGATCTCCATGCGCGCGCCGTGCTGGGTCTGCCGATACCTGCGAGCCTGCAGGCACGACCTTCGGCGAGTGCCGTAATCCTGGCCGAGCGTGTCAGTAACGCGCTATCCTATGACGGGCTAGCCGAGGCGCTGGCCGAACCGGGAACCGATCTGCGTGTCTTCGCCAAGCCCACCAGTCGCCCCTATCGCCGCATGGGCGTGGCGCTGGCAACTGCGGGCGACACCGACGAAGCGCGGCGCAAGGCACGCGACGCCGCAAATAGGGTGCACATCCGCTACGGCGACTGACGCTTGCCGTAACGAAGTCTGCGCCGTAAGCGACGCTCCCATGACCACTTACCCCAAAACCGACCGCCTGATGCAGCGCGGCGCAGAATTCTTTGGCTCGCGCTATGCGATCCTGTGCGGTGCGATGAGCTGGGTGTCCGAGCGCAATCTCGTCTCGGCCATCTCCAATGCCGGCGGTTTCGGCGTGATCGCCTGCGGGGCGATGACCCCAGAATTGCTCGACAATGAGATCGCCGAAACCCGCCAACTGACCGACAAACCTTTTGGCGTGAACCTCATCACCATGCACCCGCAATTGTTCGATCTTATCGAGGTTTGCGGCAGGCATGGTGTGGGTCATGTGGTCTTGGCCGGTGGCATCCCGCCCAAGGGCAGTGTCGAAGCGATCAAGGGGCATGGTGCCAAGGTTATCTGCTTCGCGCCCACGCTGGCGCTGGCGAAGAAGCTGTTGCGCAGCGGCGCTGACGCTCTGGTGATCGAAGGCATGGAGGCGGGCGGCCACATCGGCCCCGTCTCGACCAGCGTGCTGGCGCAGGAAATGCTCCCCGAACTGGCCGAGGATCATCTGATTTTCGTGGCGGGCGGGATCGGTCGCGGGCAGGCGATTGCGGGCTATCTGGAAATGGGCGCAGCCGGCGTCCAACTGGGCACACGGTTCGCCTGCGCCGTCGAAAGCATCGCCCATCCCGACTTCAAGAAGGCTTTCTTCCGTGCCAGCGCGCGCGATGCCATTGCCAGCGTCCAGGTCGATCCGCGCCTGCCGGTCATTCCCGTGCGCGCGCTCAAGAACAAGGGCACCGAGGAGTTCACCCGGAAACAGATCGAAGTTGCCGCCGTTCTTGATCGTGAGGAGATCGCGATGGACGAAGCGCAATTGCAAATCGAACATTATTGGGCCGGTGCGTTGCGCCGCGCCGTGATCGATGGCGACGTCGAGAATGGCAGCCTGATGGCGGGCCAATCGGTCGGCATGCTGAAAGAAGAAGAGCCCGTTGCGACCATCATCGAAAAGCTGATGGCGCAGAGCGAAGAGGCGCTTTCGCGCCGCTGAGATGGAAATCCATCGCCTCGACCTCGACGTCGCGATCTATCGTGACCGGGTGCAGGTGACGCACCGCGAAACCGATACTTTCATCGACCAGCGGGCCGAATATCCATTCTCTTCCGACAAATCGGTGGTCGCTCATCCGCGCTTCCTTGAAGACACAATCGTGCGAGCCATCAGGCAAGTGATCGCACAGGGCGGCTTCCTGCTGCGCGATCCAATCGCGCGCGTCATCCGCTGCGATTGCACGCTCGATGACGAAACGCGCGCCGTAATCGAATCCGCGCTGCACGAGACCGGGATGAAGCAAGTGGTGTTCCAGCTGGAAGACTGAAACCGCGACTTGGTACTTGCACAGTAGCTTTGTGCTTGCCGCTGCACCCGCCTGCACGCCACAAGCACGACATGTTCGAGCCCCTCGTCCTCACCTTGTCCTGCGCCGACCGGCCGGGCATTACCGCCCGCGTCACGTCCTTTCTGTTCGAGCGCGGCGGCAATATCCTTGAAGCGCAGCAGTTCAATGATTGCGGATCAGGCGCGTTCTTCATGCGGGTCGAATTCGATCCAGGCTCACTGGAGCGGGAATCCTTCCGTGAACAATTCGCCCCGATGGCTGATGAGCTCGGCATGGAATGGAAGCTCGCCCTGCGCGATAGGCCGCGGCGCGTGCTGATCATGGTCAGCAAGTTCGACCATTGCCTTGCCGATCTGCTCTATCGCTGGCGGATCGGCGAATTGCCGATGGAGCCGGTAGCGATTGTCTCGAACCATCCGCGCGAAGCAATCGAGCACACGCATCTGGGCGACATTCCGTTCCACCACCTTCCGATAACCGCCGCGACCAAGGCAAAACAAGAAGCGCAGGTTCGCGCCATCGCCGCAGAAACGCGTGCCGAGCTGGTGGTGCTGGCGCGCTATATGCAGATCCTGTCGGATGAGCAGGCCGCGCATTTTGCCGGGCGCTGCATCAACATCCACCACAGTTTCCTGCCCGGGTTCAAGGGCGCCAAACCCTATCACCAGGCGTGGGAGCGCGGGGTAAAGATGATCGGGGCCAGCGCGCATTACGTGACCACCGATCTCGATGAAGGCCCGATCATCCATCAGGATGCCGAGCCGATCAGCCACGCCGACACGCCCGATGAACTGGTGCGCAAGGGCCGCGAGATCGAGAACCGAGTGCTGGCCGAGGCAGTGCGGCTACATCTTGAAGAACGCGTGCTGCTCAATGGCAAGCGCACGGTAGTATTCCGCAGCTGAGCTTGCTTGCACCGCCCGCTGCGCTAGGCTGTGCAAAGACGGGCAAGAGGAGTGCAGGCATGTGTGATCAGGACGATCTGTCCCGCTGGGCAAAGCAGGGCGTGACGCGGCGGACTTTCGGCGCGGGCGCACTGGCCGGTGCCGCAGCGGCCTGCGCACCGATGGAGAGCGCGCTGGGCGAGGGTCCTTCGGTAGCCTTGACCGAAACCGCAGTCAGCTTCCGTTCGCCTGATGGGACGATGGACGGCGAATTCATCCATCCCGCCAGCGGCAAACACCCGGCGATCCTGTTCTGGCCGGACATTGCAGGTATCCGCCCTGCCAAGCGCGAAATGGCGCGGCGGCTGGCGCGCGCAGGCTATGCCGTGCTTCTGGCCAATCCCTATTACCGCGACGTTGCCGGGCAGCAGTTCGCCGATTTCGCCGCCTTTGCGGCAGCGGGCGGTTTCCAGAAAGTGACCCCCTGGCGCGAGCGGTTCAATGGCACCACCATCACCACCGATGCCAAGGCAGCTGCCGAATGGCTCTATCGCCAGTCGGCGGTCGATACTGCACGCGGCATCGGAACGCAGGGCTATTGCATGACCGGCAGCTTTGCGCTGCTCGGGCCCGCAGCCGATGACCACATCCACGCAGGGGCCAGTTTCCACGGTGGCGGGCTGGTCCGGCCAGAAGGGCCGAGCGCACACCGGTCGCTGCGCGCAGACGCGCATTACCTGATCGCCATCGCACAGAACGATGATGCCAAGGCCCCGGGTGACAAGACCGCGTTGCGTCAGGCCGCCGATGCCGCAGGCACAACGGCCGAGATAGAGGTGTACCCCGCCGATCACGGCTGGTGCGTGCCCGACAGCCCGAGTTACAACCAGCCCGAGGCCGAACGGGCATGGGCGCGCTTGCTGGCTGTTTACAAAGCCGCATTGTGAAGCTGCTGCTGGCCGCGTTCGGCGTTCTGACGCTGGCAACGCCGCTGTCGGCCAAGGATTACGAGCCAGATTGCACTGCGATCGACGCTTTCCTTGAAGAGGCAGTCGAAAACGGCCGAACCGTCGGCGCATCGGCCCTGGTGTGGAAAGACGGGGCCGAGCGATGTTTCGAGCAGGCCGGACAGGCCGACCGCGAGCTTGGGCGTGCGTTTCAACGCGATACGCTGGTGCAGATCTTTTCGATGACCAAGCCGATAACCGGGGTGGCGCTGATGCAGCTGTGGGAACAGGGCAAGTTCGCGCTCGACGACCCGCTCCACCTCTACCTGCCCGAATTCGCCGCCACCCAGGTGCTGCGTGGCGAGGCACCGGACGGCGCAGCCATAACCAGCCCTCCGGCCCGTGCCATCACCGTGCGCGATGTTCTGCGCCACACAGCCGGGCTGACTTACGGAGCCGATGACAACCCGCAAAATGCAGCGGACCGGATGTGGCTGGAAATTCAACCGCTCGCGCCGGAGAACACCCTGGAACAGGCGGTGGCGAAGATTGCGCAGGTGCCGCTGCTTCACGATCCCGGCACGCATTGGCACTACAGTTCGGCGGTCGATGTGCAGGCGCGGCTGGTCGAAGTCCTGTCGGGTCAACCCTTCGCGGACTATGTCGCAAACCACATCCTGCGGCCGCTGAAGATGCACGACAGCGGCTGGAAACGTACCGCCGCAGACCGCACAAGGCTGGCCCGCATTTACGTGACCGGCGCCGATGGCGGGTTGATGCCAATGGATGACACGGTCTGGCTCGAACCCAATTTCATGGACTATCCGCTGACCATGGGTGGTTCGGGGCTGGTCGCGCCGGTCGATGATTACATGCGCTTTGCCAGGATGCTGCTGGGCGAGGGCGAACTGGACGGCGCGCGCATCCTTGAACCGGCCACGATCCGGCTGATGGCGACCGACCAGCTCGATCCCAAGATAGCGCCGCAGAACCGGTCGTGGCTCGTGGGCAAGGGCAATGGCGGGTTCGGGTTCGATTTCTTTGTCCGCACCGGGCCACCGCTCACGCCGGATGAAAACCGGGGCACGGTGGGCGAGTTCTTCTGGGACGGCTATCCCTCGATGCTGTTCTGGGTCGATCCCGCGCAGGACATGGCGGTGGTGTTCGCCACGCAGAAGGTGCCGTTTGACAACGCTCTGCATCACGATTTGCGCACGGCGGTTTATGGCGCCGACTATCACGGAGTGGCTCCAAAGCACTAGCTCCCGCTGCCGCCGAACCCTTCGACCTCGTGCAGCCGGCCCGTCAGCTGTGCGATTGCCGTTCTCGCCATAGCAATAGCCGTGCCCCGATAGCTGCGTGTACTGGCTCAACCCGTTGGTCACATAGGGGCGCACCGTGGACCACAGAAGTGGGTGTTTTGAAAAACTTTCCCTTGCCAAAATATGCCGAGTTTCAAGAGGGTTATCCCGATTTCGGGGCGTTGATGTGTCACCTTTCGTCTGGTCCGGGCGAGTTGGCCCGAAGCGGAACTGGCGGGACGCCATCGCCCGGCGAAGCGCGACGCGGTGATGCTGTGGTTGAGCGAGAGCAGCGGATTGCATGATCGGGGGCCTGATGAGCAGAGCAACACCAGCGCTAACAGATCAATATGGTGTAGGAAAATGCGGGGGAGGTGGCGGCGGGATTAAGTATGTTGTCCGCGAAATTCCTCGACTGTCTCAGCTGGGAATTCGAGAGCCTGCCGCAACC
>CBFGON010000013.1:0-36775 GCA_965650395.1 uncultured Qipengyuania sp.
TGGTAGACGCGCAACGTTGAGGTCGTTGTGGGCGAAAGCCCGTGGAAGTTCGAGTCTTCTCGACCGCACCAGACAGTCCGACAAGGGAACCCGCTTTCGTCACCAGTCGGCCTGCGCCTGAAAAATGGTGCAGTTCTGCGGCGTTATGTCCATGGTCCCGATGCCGCCGCCGATGACCCCCTCGTATGGTATGAAGGCAGCGGTGTAGTCCGCGCGGTTCGATCATGCTGGTCGCCGATGCCGAAGGCAACCGCATCGCGATCAACGCCTATGACGAAGCGAAGCTGAACGAACGTAGCGAGGACAATACGGCATTCCCGATGGCGCATCCGGGTTCGACATTACCACCAAGGGCAGGTTCCGCTACACCGGCCAGGTGTGGCCGCCCGAGCTTGGCATGTACTACTACAAGGCCCGCATGTACTCGCCTCTGCTGGGGCGGTACTTTCAGACCGATCCGACGGGACAGGGAAATTCCGGGGACAGTATACCAATTTGCCCTCTCAGGGCTGGTGCGATGACTCCGCCCTTTGGCTCGCACGCCCCGGTTCGTCATTTCCGATGTGCCTCGCCGTGTGACCCGGCGCGCGTTGCCCGGCCGGCGTCGCGCTTTTACCTCGCCGAATGCGGAAACACTTTCCTACACGCCCCGGTTTGTGGCTTACCTGTACGGTGAAGCAGACACCGCCCATTCCAGTCCACGCCGACCTTTCCCGATCCCGTTGGCTTTACCCCCGTTCTGTCACCCTGTGCCAATAAAGACCGTAGAAACATCACGTTAAAGGAATTATCAGGGTTACACCCCTGTCACTCACTGTAACCCACACCTTGCCGGTGTACTGCGGTGATACGGACAGGGCGCGTATCTGGGCGTCATTGCCGAAGCGGCCAGTGAGGTAGTCGGTGCCGGCACAGTTTGCCGGCTTGCGCATCGAAACTCCGGCGCGATCCAGCCCGGTATTGTCAAGCAGGGCCGTCCCGCCTGCCAATGAAAGTTTCGCTCAAGACTATCTGGATACCGTGCCACATGCCGAAGAGCGTCGCCGGTTTGCCGAGTGTGGCCATTCTTCTTCAACCCCGTCAGCGCAGCGCGCGTCGTTTTGCGCCCTCATTTACGACATTCGAAAGTCACGACTTGTTTCCCGAAAGCGGGCATTGGCATTGCGGAATTGTAATGGTTTTCAGTCATAATCGCTCCAACGCCGATATGCGAAGGATACGCGTTTTCAGGTAACAAATGCCGCTTCAGCGGCCCGCCGCACGGTTGTACAGGGGCAACTTGAGCTACTGCCTGGCCGATGAGTATAAGTACCGGCCCATTGCCCAGTGCTGTTCGTGTCACCGACGATAGAAGTCGCAGCGTGCCAAAATGGTGCCGCTCTTCCGGCAGGCTGGCGTTTTCAACCAGCGCCACCGGTGTGGTCGGGTCGAGCCCTGCCTCAATGAGCCCTGCGCCGACTTCGCTTGCTGCGGCCTTGCCCATGTAGATTGCCAGTGTGGCGGATGGATCTGCCAGCGCCGCCCAATCGAGCGCAAGGCCCTCGCCTGCGCGCAAGTGCGCGGTCACCAGTGTCAACCGCCGGGCAAGACCGCGCAGGGTCAGCGAACAGCCAAGCGATGCCGCCGCTGCGCTGGCAGCGGTGATGCCGGGGCAGATTTGCACGCTTATACCTGCCGCACGGCAAGCCTCGATCTCTTCGGTCGCGCGGCCGAAGATCGCCGGATCGCCGCCTTTCAGCCGCACCACGCGCCGGCCCGCAAGTGCCGCCTCGACAATCAGCCCGTCGATGGTTGACTGGCTCTTCGAATGGCGGCCGGAGCGCTTGCCCACCGCCACCTGTTCGACATGGGCGGGAACAAGATCAAGCACGCCCTTTCCCACTAGCGCATCGTGAAATACCACATCGGCGGAACGGATCAGTGCCTCGGCCTTGCGCGTCAGCAGGTCGGGATCACCCGGTCCCGCGCCGACCAGCCAGACCTCTCCGGCAGCAACAAGCGTCATTGGGCAGCCTCCACGAGCTGAGCGCGGCATTCGTCGAGCAGTCGAGAAATGATCGGGCGGCAGGAACCGCAATTGGTCCCCGCCTTGGTGCAGCCACCGACTGCCGCGACATCGCTGGCGCCCGCTTCGATCGCGGCCAGCACCTGCTGCTCGCCAACATCGTGACAAACGCAGACGATCGGCCCCATGTCGGGTAGCGGTGCAGCGGGTCGGCCAGCCAGCCAGGCACCAAGTCCGGCGTCTCCGGTCGACAATTGCCCCGCCATCCAATCGCGCGGCGGCAATTCGCCGCTGCGGGTGAGGTAGAGCGCTGCGAGCAACGTGCCTTGCGCGCTGCACACCGCGATTCGGCACATCCCGCGCGCAAGGTCGGTCGCTTCGCTATGCAGGCCGTCGGGCAGCAGACCTTCGATATCGGCGCTGCCCATGCCGGCCAGCTCGGTCAGCCAGCCGCCCTCGATCCGCGACCGGGCCCAGTACTCGGCGCGCGGTGCAACCGCCTCGCGCGACACGAGGAAAGCACGCCAGTCAGGGCTAAAGGGGGTGAGGCGCGCGGGCGTGTCCTTGAACCCTGGCTGCCCCGAATGCGGATCGGTTTCCGGCTGAGCCAGCCTGCCGGTACGCCCGCCGCCGCTGACCATGTCGGTCCAGTGCATCGGGGTGAAGATCGTGCCGGGGCGCTGCCGTTCGGTGACCGCAACGCGGAAGATGCTGGTGCCGTAAGCGGTGGTGACGCTCGCCAACCCGGCGTCGGTGAGCCCCAGTGCTGCGGCATCACCGGGATGCACTTCGACCAGCGGCTCGCGCCGGTGATGCGCCAGCTTGGCGCTCAATCCGGTGCGGGTCATCGTGTGCCACTGGTCGCGGTAACGGCCGGTGTTGAGCCGCAGCGGGAAAGCGGGATCGACCTTGCGCGGCGGCGGCGGCACTACAGGCACAAGCCGCGCCCTGCCGTCGGGCAGAGGAAAACCGTGCGCCAGCGGATGCCGACCGCCCCATTGGAAGGGCTGTAGCGCGTCATAGTCCGCATCGCTGCACCCGGCCCAATGTGCAAGGTCGAGCCGTTTGCCGTGAACCGGCGCGAGCGCCGTCATCGCGGCATATTCGCGAAAGATCGCCGCCGCATTGGCAAAGGCGAAGCTGCTGCCAAACCCCATTCTTTCTGCGACATCGCAGACGATGCGCCAGTCTGCGCGTGCTTCGCCCGGCGGGGCAAACAGGGCGCGCTGTCGGCTGACCATGCGCTCCGAATTGGTGACCGTGCCATCCTTTTCGCCCCAGCCCAGTGCGGGCAGGCGGATATGCGCCAGATCGGCACTGTCGGTATGTGCCATCACCTCGCTCGCGACCACGGTTTCGCAGTGCGCCAGCGCCTCGCGCACCAAGCCTGCATCGGGCATGGAAACAGCAGGATTGGTCGCCATGATCCACAGGAAGCGGACCTTGCCCGCATGGATTGCGCGGAACAGGTCAACCGCCTTGAACCCCGGCCCGGTGCAAAGATTCTCGGTCTGCCAGAAACGCGCGACATCGGAGCGCTCAGCGTCGGAGAAACCAAGGTGGCAGGCCAGCGTATTCGCCAGCCCGCCCACTTCGCGCCCACCCATCGCATTGGGCTGGCCGGTGATGCTGAACGGCCCCGCGCCCGCACGATTGATCCGCCCCGTGGCGAGGTGGAGATTAATGATCGCATTGCCCTTGTCGGTTCCGGCGACCGACTGGTTCGCGCCCTGACTGAACAACGTGACCATGCGCGGGTGCTCCGCCACCAGATCGGCCAGAGCGGCAAAGTCCGATGCCGCCACCTGCGGATCGCGATTGAGCGTGTCCCAGAAATCCGCTGGCACATCGCAATGCCGTTCGAGATAGGCCCGGTCGGTGATGCCGCGCGTCTGCATGTCGCACAGCAGGGCAGTGAACAGTGCGGTATCGCCATCGGGATCAACCGCTATGTGGAGGTCCGCCCGCTCGGCCGTTTCCGTCCGGCGCGGGTCGATCACCACCAGCTTTGCCCCCCGTGCCGCACGTGCCGCCTCGATCCGTTGCCACACCACCGGATGGCACCAGGCGGTATTCGAGCCGACCAGCAGGATCAGATCGGCATGGTCGAGATCGGCATAGGAACACGGCGCCACATCTTCGCCAAAAGCGCGGTTATGCGCCGCCACTGCGCTAGCCATGCAAAGCCGTGAATTGGTGTCGATATTGGCACTGCCGATAAACCCCTTCATCAGCTTGTTGGCGACGTAATAATCCTCGGTCAGCAACTGGCCGGAGACATAGAATGCCACGCTGTCCGGCCCGTGTTCTGCAATGCAGGCGTGCATCCGGCCTGCTACCTCGGCGAGTGCTGTGTCCCAATCGACCTGCGTCTCGCTGATCATTGGATAGAGCAGCCGCCCTTCCAGTCCCACCGTTTCACCAAGATGGGTGCCCTTGGAGCAGAGCTTACCGCTGTTGGCGGGATGATCCGCATCGCCTCGGATCTCGACCGTCCGTGCGCCAGTGACCTTCGCTGCGATTCCGCAACCTACCCCGCAATAGGCGCAGGTGGTGCGGATCGCACGCATCGAGTCAGGCCGCTTTCGCTGCGACCGAGGCCAGCACCGCCTCGCGCAGCAGGTAGATGCGTCCGGCGTCGACCTTTAGCGGAATAGTTGGGGTGCAACCCTCGTCCTCGCCGAGCGCCTCACCCGAACGCAGCGAAATGCGCCAGTTGTGCAGCGGGCAGGTCACGCTGTCGCCATGCACTATGCCTTCGCTCAAGGGGCCACGCTTGTGCGGACAGGCGTTGACCAGCGCATAGAATTCGCCGCGCATGGTGTGGAACACGGCGATCTCCTCGCCGCCGACCACCGGCAATGTGCGAGCAGTGCCGGGTTCGATCTGCCCGGTGGGACCAATGTCGAGCCATTCTCCGATCATTGCGCTAGCTCCATGGTGAGAGGCCGGACTTCGGCAATGTGGCTGTGCAACTCCGCACGCTCGCCCGCGGCGCGTTTCGCCCAGGGGTCGTCCTGCGTGAAGGTCTGGGAATAGCGGAAGCGTGCGGCGAGAGCGGGGACTGCCGCAGGATCGTCGAGCAGTGCGGCCTTCACATGATCGAGCCCGACGCGCTCGATCCACGGCGCGGTGCGTTCAAGGTAATGCGCCTGTTCGCGGTAAAGCTGGATGAAGGCGGCGCACATCTCCAGCGCCTGTTCTTCCGTTTCCACCTTGCACAGGAAATCGGTCGCGCGGACCTTGATCCCGCCATTGCCGCCGACGTGCAGTTCATATCCGCTGTCGACGCATACAATGCCGAAATCCTTGATCGTCGCTTCGGCGCAATTGCGCGGGCAGCCGCTGACCGCGATCTTGAACTTGTGCGGCATCCAGCTGCCCCAGGTCATGCGTTCGATGGTGACGCCCAGACCCGTCGAATCCTGCGTTCCGAAGCGGCACCACTCACTGCCCACGCAGGTTTTCACCGTGCGCAGGGATTTGCCATAGGCGTGGCCCGAAACCATGCCCGCCGCATTGAGATCGGCCCATACGGCAGGCAGATCCTCTTTTCTGATCCCGAAAATGTCGAGCCGCTGGCCGCCGGTAACCTTGACCATCGGCGCATCGTATTTCTCGACCACATCGGCAATCGCACGCAGCTCGCGCGGATTGGTGATCCCGCCCCACATCCGTGGGACGACCGAATAGGTGCCATCCTTCTGGATATTGGCGTGCATCCGCTCGTTGACGAAGCGGCTCTTCTGGTCATCCTCATATTTGCCGGGCCAGGCGCAGAGGAGGTAATAGTTGAGCGCCGGGCGGCAGGAGGAGCAGCCATCGGGCGTGCTCCAGTGAAGCTCCTGCATCACCTGCGGAATGGCGCGCAGCTCCTTTTCCAGGATCAGTCGGCGCACATCATCGTGCGTAAAACTGGTGCATTTGCACAGCGTCTTCGGCCCGCTTTCGACCGCATCGTCGCCCAGCGACAGCGCCAGCAGGCTCTCGACGAGACCGGTGCAGGAACCGCAGCTCGCCGAAGCCTTGCAGCCCGAACGCACTGCGTCGAGACTATGCGCGCCGCCCGCGATGCAGGCCACCACCTGTCCTTTGGAAACGCCGTTGCAGCCGCAAATCTCGGCATCGTCCGAGAGCGCTGCAACGGCTGCATTAGGGTCCGCCAGCGCACCTCCGGACGCGTAGGCCTGGCCGAAGATCAGCGCTTCGCGGATATCGGAGATATCCTCTTCCCTGCGCAGCAGGTCAAAATACCAGTTGCCATCGGCGGTATCGCCATAGAGCACCGCGCCAACCAATCGGTCCTCGCGCACGATCACGCGCTTGTAGATGCCGCGGCTGGCATCACGCATGACAATGTCCTCGCATCCCTCGCCGCCGGCAAAGTCCCCGGCGGAGAAGAGATCGATGCCGCTGACCTTGAGCTTGGTCGATGTGACCGAGCCGGTATAGCCGCTGGGCGTATCGGTGGCGAAATCGGCCAGCGCGCGGCACATCTCCCACAGTGGCGCGACTAGGCCGTAGCAGGCGCCGCGATGCTCGACACATTCGCCAACCGCCATCACCGCAGGATCGGATGTGACCATGTGATCGTCCACCACAATACCGCGCCCGACTTCGAGCCCCGCCTGCTTGGCCAGCCCGGTCGATGGCCGGATACCTACCGCCATAACCACGATATCGGCCGCAATTTCGCGTCCGTCCTTGAGCTGCACTCCCGCGACATGGCCATCGCGTTCGAGGATCGCTTCGGTATCGGCACCTGTGATGATCTGCTGCCCGCGCGATTCGAGTTCGGCCTTGAGCAGCCATCCGGCGGCTTCATCGAGCTGGCGTTCCATCAGAGTGGGCATGAGATGCAGCACGGTGACATTCATCCCGCGCAACGCCAGCCCGTGCGCCGCTTCGAGGCCAAGCAGACCTCCGCCGATCACCACCGCATTGCCGCCGCCCTCCGCCGCGGCAACCATCTTGTCGACATCGTCGAGGTCGCGGAAGGTGACCACTCCGGCCAGATTGTGGCCAGGCACGGGAATGACGAAGGGATCGGATCCGGTAGCGATCAACAGCCGGTCATAGCTTTCCACCCGGCCCGAGCGCGCGACCACCTGCTTCAACTCGCGGTCGATGTGGATCACCGGATCGCCCGCAATCAGTTCGATCCGGTTGTCGAGATACCATTCGGCCTGGTTGATCACGATCTCGTCAAAGCTCTTCTCGCCCGCCAGCACAGGCGACAGCATGATGCGGTTGTAGTTCACCCGCGGCTCCGCCCCGAAGATCGTCACGGCGAAGCGGCCGGCGTCGCGGGCGAGAATTTCCTCCACCGCGCGGCATCCGGCCATGCCATTGCCGATCACCACCAGCCGTTCCTTGCCTGCAACCGGCATTGTGCGTTCGAAATCCGTTACAGCGTTCACCGCTCGCCTCCTCGGCATCGCACGCAACAAAAAAGGCCGCCGGATCGGGTTCTCACGGGGGAGAACGATCTGGCAGCCTCATTGCTACGCTTGGTCAGATTGTGCGGGGCCGTTGTTCCACCCGTCAGTGGGTGGCAGCACTCCGCTTGCGAACACTTCTAACCGATTCGCTAGCTGCATCGCAATATAGTTTTTGCACTGCAGCAAAATTCAGAAGGCTGTTTCGACCTGCAGCCACAGCTTGCGCGTGTCCACGCCGAAGTCTTCGGCTCGGTATCTGGCGTATTTGGCGAGTAGGGCGAAACGCCCCAGCTTTGCTCCCAGCGTGGCGTCCCATTCGGTGCCATATTCGAGGTTTCCTGTGGTACTGTCGAACTGGTGGAAGGTCATAGCCGCCTTCGGTTTGCCGGGTAGGGGCAGGGAGCGCGACAGGCCGACATAGGCATCGGCGAGCCCGTTGGCGGGGGTAGTCAAGAATACGTCTGCAAAGCCGTTGAACTTGTGCAGCGTTGCCAGCGGAGTCTGTAGCGCCGTGCCGTTATCGCTGCCGAGGTGCTCGTATCCGCCCGTGAACGTGAAACCAGCCAGTGTGGCACTGGCTTCGCCGAGAGCATAATCCGCCGCGTAATCGCTCGCAGCATCCTTCCAGTCGGACTGGCGGGCATAGCTCGCCTTCGCCTCTACCGCAGCCGGACCCAGCGCTAATTTGCCCAGCGCCAGCGCACCATAGGTCTGGCTCGACGCATTGACGATTAGTGCGTCGTCGTAATCGAGCAGATAGGCGAAAGTCTTGAGCTTCACCGCCTTGAGGTCGAGCCCCGCGCCGAAAAACAAGAAATTGCCGTCGTATGACTGGCGCGGCCCTGCATCCATGCCGAAGATCGTACGCTGCGAAATCGCCCATGTGGCATCGAGCGAGACAGGGCCGAATGCGGTGCGGCCTCGCACAGCATCGAAGGTTTGTTCGTTCTGCCGCCAGCCGACCGAGCCGACCCAGCGCTGATCGTCAAGGTCGATCCGCTGGCGCCCGACCAATGCCGATGTGCTTCCGCGCGTCCAGCCTAGTTGCAGCCGGTTGAGCTCGACATTCATCGGATCGGGCACCACCGAATAGGTTGTGCGGCGCTGATCTTCGGCTTCGGCAAAAGGGAATGTATTGTAATCGGTGATAAAGGCAGTGGTCGCTTCGGTTTCGGCCAGCAGGCTGAACTCGCCCGCCTTTGCTTCCAACCCGGCACGCACGCGCAGCGTCAGCGCATTGGCATTCTCCAGAGCATTATCCTGATCGACATTCTCGTAGCGCAATCGCGCATCCACGATCGGGTCGAGCGCAATATCCTGCGCTACGGCGGCAGTCGGCAGCAACCCCGCTGCGGCCAGCGCAGCGCACCACATAATCCTGTGCATTGTTATCTCCATCCGGCGCCGGCGGCATCCTCTCCCAAGGATGAGGGGGAGCGCATCTGCGGCACTCTCCCCTTGGGCGGCGGTCAGATGCGGACGTTCTGGATCGCCGCGCCCCAGGTGGTGCGCCAGCGCTTCTTGACCGAAGTCAGCCCGATCAGCGCGATCACCGCGATCCCGGCGAAGACGAGGAAGCCGAGCTGCGGGTTGCCGGTATACTGCTTGGCCAACCCCAGCGAGCTGGCGAGGAAGAATCCCCCCACGCCGCCCGCGCAACCGACCAGTCCGGTCATCACGCCGATCTCCTTGCGGAAACGCTGAGGAACCAGCTGGAACACCGCACCATTGCCCGTGCCGAGCGACAGCATGGCGACAACGAACAGTGCCAGAGCAAGCACCAGCGAGGACGGGCCGAAGCTGATTGCTACCAGCATCGCAGCGGCAATCGCATAGACGATGGTAAGCGTCCTGATCCCGCCGATACGGTCGGCCAGCGCCCCGCCCAACGGCCGCACCAGCGATCCGGCGAAGACGCAAGCTGCCGTGCAATAGCCCGCCTGCACCGGAGTCAGGCCAAACTGGTCGACGAAGTAGATAGACAGCGATGCAGCCAGCCCTACGAAGCCGCCAAAGGTCACACCGTAGAAAAGCATGAACCACCAGGCATCGCGATCCTTGAGCGGTACCAGGTAGGCGGCCAGCTTCATCGGTTCGGGCTGGTCGGGCGAATCCTTCGCAAGGAAGAGATAGGCGACCAGCACGATCGCCAGCGGTATGCAGGCAAGGCCGAGCACGCCGGTCCAGCCGAGAATCCCGGCCAGCACCGGTGCGAACAGCGCGGCGAAGACCGTGCCCGAATTGCCCATGCCGGCAATGCCCAGCGCGGTCCCCTGATGTTCGGGCGGATACCAGCGGCTCGCCAGCGGCAGAGCCACGGCAAAGCTCGCCCCGGCAAAACCCAGCACCACGCCCAAAGCGATGGTCCCGCCATAGCTCGAGATGCCGAGCAGCCACGCCGTCATCAGCCCGGCCAGCACGATCACCTGCCCGATCGCGCCGGTGTTTTTCTGCCCTATGCGATCACCGAGGAAGCCCATCGGGATGCGCAGCAGCGCACCCATCAGCGTCGGCACGGCGACCATAAAGCCTTTTTCGGCCGCGTTGAGCCCCAGATCTGCCGCCACCAGCGGCGCCAGCGGGCCGAGGATAACCCAGACCATGAAAGCGAGGTCGAAATAGAGAAAGGCGGCAATCAGCGTCGGGCGGTGGCCCGATTGCCAGAATGTCGACTTGCTGCCGGACCCGGCGGGTTGCGAAGAAGCTAGGCTTGCCATGACACGATCCTTCTCATGCTTGACGATTGGCGAGGTTGGTCGATCTTCGCGCAGGCGTGCACGGTGCGCGCATACGCGAAGGGCGAAACGGAACAGCGCGATGCGAAGTGATGGCGAACTGGTGCTGGCCGCGGGCTTTGCCAGCGAGTGCGGCCCGCGCGAGGACAACCAGGATTTCGGCGGCATCTATCTCGGGAGCCCGCTCGAACGGGCGCGGCATGGCTCGCTCGCGGCAGTGGCCGACGGCGTCAGCGGCGGCAGGGGCGGGCGCATGGCCGCCGAACTGGCGGTGCGCGCGCTGATCGAAGGTTTCTACAGCACCCCCGAAACGCGCGGAGCGGTGCAGGCGATTCAGGAACCGCTCGCAGCTTACAATCGCTGGCTCTTTGCGCAGGGTCAGAGCGAGGGCATGCGCGGGGCCGCGACCACTTGCACCGCCATCGCCTTGCGCGGGCGACGCGCGCATCTTGCCCATGTCGGTGACAGCCGCGCCTGGCGCTTTCGCGACGGACGGTTGACGCTGCTGACCAGCGATCATGTCCGCCCCGAACCCGAACTCAGCCATGTGCTGATCCGTGCGTTGGGTATCGAGCATGAGCTGCGGCTGGATCACCGACTGATCGACCTGGCCGAGCATGACCGGTTGCTGCTGACCACCGACGGGGTGCATGGCGTACTGGCTGAGAAGCGCATTGCGGCGATTCTGGCGCAAAGCGCCTCGGCGGAGGCGGTGGCGGAAGAACTTGTTGCGGAGGCCGGACGTGCCGGAAGTACCGACAACGCCACCGCGCTGCTGGTCGATATCGTTCGCCTGCCAGCGCCCGACCATGACGGCATCCTGAGCGGCCTGTCCGCGCTGCCGACGATCGAACCGCCGGGCGTCGGCCGGACCGTGGACGGGTTCCGCATCGACCGGGTGATAAGCGAAGGCCGCTATGCCACGCTGCTCGCCGCGACAGATAGCGAGGACGGTGCGCGCGTGGCGCTCAAATTTCCACGCCCCGCCATGCTTAGCGAGCGCGCGATCAGGCTCGCCTTCGCCCGCGAGATGCTGATAGCGCAGCGGGTCGATAGCCCCTTCGTGCTCGCCGCACATCCGGTGCGCCCTGATCGCCAGACCGCACTGTACGGGGTCATGCCGCTGCTCGAAGGCGAAACGTTGGAAGACCGGCTGGCGCGCGATCCGATGAGCATGGAGAAGTCTCTCGCTATCGCTATCCAGGCCACCCGCGGACTGGCGGCGCTTCACCGGCTCGACGTGGTTCATCGCGACATCAAGCCGGAAAACATCATGCTGCTCGGCGACGGCGGTCTCAAGTTGATCGACCTTGGCGTGGCGCGCCTGCCGCGGGTCGGGGATTTCCGCGAGGACGAGATCCCCGGCACTCCCGGCTATCTTGCTCCCGAACAGTTCAATGGTGCGCCGGGCGACGCCAAGACCGATATCTTTGCGCTGGGCGTGGTGTTCTATCGCCTGTTCGCGGGCACCTGGCCCTATGGCGAACAGGAACTGTTCCAGCGCCCGCGCTTCGCCCCGGCTCGCCCGCCGTCGCACTATCGGCGCGATATTCCCAGCTGGCTCGACGATGCCATTCTTACTGCGATCAATCCCGACCGCACCGCGCGTTTCGACGATGCCGTGGGACTGCTGCGACGTCTGGAAGGTGGCGGACCTATAAAGAGCGGGCCGCCCCGATTCGTACCGCTTGTGGAACGTGATCCTGTGCGGTTCTGGCAACTGGTCAGCGCAGCGTTGGGGGCAGCGCTGGTCGCCGCACTCCTGCTCCGCTGATTGCCGGTTTCGCACTGCCGCACCTCTGTTTGGTGCACGACAAAAAACCGCCTCGATCCGGTCTTGCGACCGTGTCGGGCGGCTCCGTTGCCACGCATCTGGAAAATCAGGACAACAGACGTTTCGCGGAGCCCGTCAGTGGGTTCCCGCCATGTTACCGAACCGAAGCATAATCGATTCGCGCTGCATTGCGCAACAAGATTGTTGCAGTGCAGCAATCATATGCGGATTATTGCTCGCCGAGATAGGTCTCGATGTGGTCGGGATCGAACACGCGGCCATCGAAAAAGCGGTTTTCGGTCAGCACGATACTGCCTTGCTGCGCGGTCACGGCGGTAGGTCCGTCGAGGCTGCCCTCGACCTTGGCGCTGGCCCCGGGCAGCACGTCCGCCGTGCCGGCCAGCGCCTCGCGATAGATATCGGGGCGGAATACCGCGACGGCGCGTTCCTCATCTGCCCGCGAGTAAGGCACATGATCCCAACGCAGGAGCTGCGAGTAGAGCCAAGCCGCCTGGCTGCGCCACGGGAAATTGGCCGCTTCGCGGTGCTGGAACATGAAGTCGGAATAGGCACAGGGTTCTTCGCCCCGCGCCAGCACCAGCCGATCAGAAATCGCGCGCATGATCAGCGCCTTGTCACCGCCGCAATATTCCGGCCGCGCGAGGATCGCGGCGTTCTCCTGCCAATTGGCTGGATCGACGAAATGCGCGCCCGCGCGGCGCATCGCACGGACCAGCGCCCCCACCGCATCGCGCCGCTGCTCCAGCACAGGCTCGCGCATGGCGAGCACTTTTTCCACCCCGCGCCGCCAGATTTGTGCCGTGACGAGCACGATCCGCCCCACCCCGCGCTCCACCGCCACACTGTTCCACGGCTCGCCCACGCAGGTCGCGTCGATCTCCCCACTTTCGAGCGCGTCGGCGACGAAAGGCGGAGCAACGGTGACGATCTCGACATCCTCGTCGGGCCGGATATCGCAGGCCGACAGCCAGTAACGCAGCATGTAATTGTGGCTCGAATAGCGGTGGACCACGCCGATCCGCATGCGCCGCCCGGCTTCCCTGCGCAGCAGTGCCTCGCGCTTCAGCGCTGCACCCACTGCGACCGGTTCACCCAGTCCGCCTGCCGGATGGATGGCATCGGCCAGCACCTGCGAACAAGTGACGGCGTTGCCGTTGAGCCCCAGCACGAATGGCGCCGCCAGTGGCTGCGCCGGCCGCCCACGCCCCAGCGACGTGGCAATCGCCAGCGGTGCGAGCATATGCGCCGCATCGGTATGGCCGTAGAGCAGCCGGTCGAGCACCGTCGCCCAGCTGACATCGCGGATGAAGGCCAGCTCCACTCCCTCCGCCCGCGCGAAGCCATGCTCATGCGCGAGGATCGGCAGGCAGGCGTCGACCAGCGGCAGGAAGCCAATTGTGAAACGCTCGCTCAACGTCCCCCTCCCAGTAGTTCATGCGCGGTAATGACCGCCTCGGCGATATCGGCGATGCGCCGGTTGGACTGCATTGCTTTGGCGCGCAGTTCGCCATAGGCCTCGGGCTCGGTGACACCCTTGCTGTCCATCAATATGCGCTTGGCCCGGTCGACCGTCTCGCGTTCGGCCAGCTTGCCGCGCACACTTTTAAGCTCCGCCTCGAGCCGACTGAAAGCGTTGAAGCGCCGCACGGCAAGATCGAGCAATGGTCGGATTCGTCCCGCTGCAAGTCCATCTACGACATAGGCCGACACGCCTGCATCGATCGACGCGGCAATCGCGTCATCATCGCTCTGATCTACAAACATGGCGATCGGACGCGACAACGCGCGGCTAACGGCGAAATATTCTTCCAGCACATCGCGCGACGGATTGCCGAGGTCCATCAGCACGATATCGGGATCAATCGCAGCGATTTCTGCCAGCAATCCGTGGCGTTCCGACAGGACGGAAATCTCACAGTCGGGAATGGCGGAAAGTCCGTCCCTGATGATCGCCGCTCGGGCAGTGCTTTCATCGATCACCGCGATCCGCATTGCCTGATTGTGCGCTGCAACACAAAACTATGCAAGCGGATTGGAAGCGAGGCCGGGTGTGTAAATGCTGCCGCGGAATTCGCCATTTGCGCCACACACAATTCGTGCCGAGAGTGAGCATTCGGGGCTTCAGATCGGATATTGGTGCGTCGAAAGTATCGGCCATCGACAGTTATGCGGGCTCGATGGCCGATTTACTTTGGCCCGCTTCAGAAGCTCGCGGTCAGATCGATATAGCTGTAATATGTATCCCCGAAGCCGTTTGCGTTGGGCGCATCGCGCAGCAGCCTGCCGTGGAACAGCGCTGCACCGCCGAAATCGAGGCGCAGTGTCTTGGGGATCACCCAGTATCGCGCCCGGGCTTCGACCTGATGTCCTCCGAAACTACCCGATGCGCCCGAAGCATCGACAACGCCGGTGCTGGCGAAGCTGTCGGTCGCGCTGTCGGCCCAGGCCGCGCGGTAGAACAGAAAGCCGTCCCACCGCTTTGACGGCGTGACTTCCAGCCGCACACCGGGCGAACTGATATTGTTGCGCCCCAGTGGCCCATAGATGCCCGTTGGACCGTAATCGAAGCGGCGTGGCCCATAGAGGCTGTCGAAGCGAGTGTAGGCACCGCCCGGTCTTTCGCCTGTCGCAAGATCATATTCGAAGGCGATACGGGGCTTCCACCTGCCATCGAATTGATAACCCGCTTCGGCATGGAGGAAATGCGCCGAGACATCGAGCATTGCCGCTGTTGCTGAAGTGCCAGCCCGCACATCGCCGAACTGATATCCTCAAGACCGGCCTTCGGCAGATTTCTGTCTTGCCAATTGACCAGCAGGAACGCGGTGCCGTCGCTATTGACATTACGGGTGCTTGCGCTCTCGAGTAACGTGCCAATGATCGGTTGGCTTGGGAAATGAGATGGCACCGGTGCAAGATTGGTGCATTAGGGGCCGACAGCCAAGATCGCGAACTGTCATTGGTTGCTCGGCACCCGGTAGGTAGGATTATGCCAAAAGGCTCACGCAGCGTCACCATGAGAGACATCGCTCAACGTGCGGGTGTCTCGACCATTACCGTGTCGCGCGCGCTGGGCGACGGGACCGTCAACGCCGATACCCGCAAACGCGTGATCGCTGCGGCTGAAGAGATGGGCTACCAGTTCAACCACGCAGCCAGGAACCTGCGCCAGCAGCGCACCAGCACGGTTGCGGTGGTGATCGAGATGCAGCCGACGGTTGGCCGCCCGATCAGCGATCCCTACCCGATGTCGTTGCTGGGCGGGATTATCGAAGAACTGTCGCAAGCGGACTATTCGGCCATGCTGCTCACGGCCGAGAAATTCCTACGGTTGCCGCCTTCGGTCGATGCCGTGATCCTGCTGGGCCAGGGCGAACGCAACGATGCCGTGTCATTGATGGAGCGCTGCAATCTGCCACTGGTGGTGTGGGGATCAGCCCGGCATGACGGACATGGGCACGTCGTCGTCGGCAGCGATAATGTCGAAGGCGGGCGGCTGGCGGCGCGGCGCCTGGTCGATCTGGGCCGCAGGCGAGCGCTGTTTCTTGGGAACACCGGACACGGCGAACCGGAGGATCGGCTTGACGGCTTTACCGAGATTTTTGCCGGGCAAGGCGGAAGCGTACTCGATGCGATTTCCTGCGATTTCACCTTTGCAGGCGGGCATGAAGCGATGCGCGAAGGGATCGAGCGTTTCGGGCGGGATTTCGACGGCGTCTTCGCCGCTTGCGACGCAATTGCAATGGGTGCCGTGCGCGCGCTTATCGAGAGCGGACGCCGGGTCAGTGACGAGGTATCGGTGATCGGTTTCGACGATGCTGCAGGCGCGCAGATATTCTCGCCCCCGCTCACCACCATCCACCAGGACTGGCACGAAGGCGGGCGACAACTGGCGCGCAAGGCGCTGGCCCTGATCCAGGGCGAATCGGCTGGGACGGTCGAGATGCCTGTCCGGTTGATCATCCGTTCCACCTGATTTCCGCTGCATTTTTAGCCCGTATTTCATTCGCATAGAGGTTTATGGTATCGATACCTTGACATCGATACCATAAACGAGGAAACACCTCCCTCAGACCGGAGCGGCGAGTCCGACAATCCGGCAACCAGGGAGTGATGTCTTGAACGCCGCAGTAACTGCCCCTGACGAAGAGTGGCGGATCGTCGATCTGAACGGCGATGGTGCGGCTGACGGTCATTTGGGCAGCCTGCATTCGCTGGCGAACGGCCTGCTCGGTGTGCGCGGTGGGGCGGCAGAGCTTTCTGCGGGACACGGAACGATCCTTGCCCGCAGCTGGGTAAGCAGTCCGCTGGACTACCACGAACGCTTCCCGGGATATGCAGACGCCACCGATACCCGTCCGCTGGGGCCGGGTATCACCGGCATCCGCATCGCGATCGACGGGTCGATGATCGATTTCGCGACGGGCGAAGCGATCGACACCCACGCCGCGCTCTGCATCAAGACCGCCACGCTTGAACATCGCTCTCTCTGGCGCCTGGCGGACGGGCGCGAGCTGGCCATAGCAACCCAGCGGTTCGTGCCGCTGGGTGACGCGGCGCTCTGCGTGCAGAGGGTTGCAGTGAAGCCGATCAACTTCTCCGGCGCAATCAGTGTCGAATGTCCGGTCGAGATGGCCAGTCCGGCCAATGGCAATGCGGCGGACCCGCGCATCAGCGCGCGTATCGGCTTTGTCGCGCGCTCGCTCAGCACGGACGACCAGGTGCTGGTTGCTCACTTCGAAGCGGGCACCCAAGGCAAGGCGTCCCTCGCCGTGTTCCAACAACTGACGGGCGGAAATCATGCCTGTGTCAGCCAGACCGTTCCGGCGGGACAGGCGCTGACATTTGACCGCTTCGTGGCACTGGCCTCCGACGGAGGCGAATCCGCGGCGCTGGCTGCGCTTGAGGGGGCAGCCAGCGCTGGTTTCGATACCTTGTACCAGCACCACTGCCGGAACCTGGCCGATTTCTGGCACGGCACGGCAGTCAGCCTTCCCGATGATCCCGAGCTCGAACGGGCGCTGCGCTTCAACCTGCTGCAGCTGTTCCTTTCAGCCAGCCGTACCAGTGACGTCGGCACCGCAGCCAAAGGGTTGTCGGGCGAAGGCTATGAAGGCCACGCCTTCTGGGACAGCGAGGTTTTTGTGCTGCCGGTACTGGCGCTGACCCGGCCCGAGCTGGCGCGCAAAGGTATCGCCTGTCGCATCGCCGGGCTGGAGAAAGCCCGGGCACATGCCCGCGCCATCGGCCACCCACGCGGCGCGCTGTTCCCCTGGCGCACCATTGGCGGCGAGGAATGCTCGGCGCATTACCCCACCGGATCGGCGCAATATCACGTCAACGCGGCGGTGGCCTATGCGCTTGAAGTCTATCTGGCAGCGAGCGCCGATGCCTCGATCCTCGTCGATGGCGGGGCCGAGTTGCTGGTCGAAACTGCGCGGCTGTGGTTCGATGTCGGCCATTTCAGCGAGCGGCGCGGCGGCGCATTCCTGATTCACGGTGTCACCGGGCCCGATGAATACACCGCCCTGGTCGACAATGATTTCTACACCAACGCCATGGCGCGGCGGCACCTGCGGTTCGCCGCGCGCACCGTCGGCGATATGGCTACTAGCGATCCGGAAGCCTTTCGCGCCTTGGTGCAGGCGACCGGCCTAAACGACACCGAAGCCGCCGACTGGCTGCGCGCGGCCGAGCATATGTGGCTGCCGCTCGATCCCGAACTGGGCGTCCATCCGCAGGACGATAGCTTCCTCGACAAGCCTCTTTATCCTGCCGCAGCCCGCGAAGGCGACGGCCATACACCATTGCTGATGCGCGTTCATCCGATGGTGCTCTATCGCCACCGGCTGACCAAGCAGGGCGATGTGATTCAGGCGCATGTCACCGCCGGGCTCGACGCCAGCCTCGCTCAGGTCCGCCGCGATGTCGATTATTACGAGCCGCTGACGACCCACGATTCAACGCTGTCGATGACCGCGTTTGCCACCTGTGCGGCCTGGCTGGGCAACGAAGCGCGGGCGTTGGACTATTGGCACCAGACGGCGCTGGTCGATCTCGGCAACCTCCACGGAAATACCGGCCACGGTTTGCATATGGCGGCAATGGCGGGCAGTTGGCTGGTGCTGGCGCAGGGCTATGCCGGCCTGCGCTTCGAAGACGAAGTGCTGCGGCTGGCCCCGCGCTGCCCCGAAGGGTGGAGCGGATATAGTTTCCGCATGCGCTGGCGCGGCGCGCTGATCGAGATTGCCGTCACCGCGAACGAAACCGGCTACACGCTGCTGGACGGGGCTGCGCTCGAACTGTTCGATCACGGTCGTCCGGTGGCGCTGTGTTCCGATCCCGTTTCCGTCGCCCGTCCTGAAATCGCCGCTGTGATCTTCGATCTCGACGGTGTGCTGACAGATACGGCGGAAGCGCATTACCACGCCTGGAAACGTCTGACCGACGAACACGGCATCCCCTTCGATCGCGAGGTCAACGAAGATCTCAAGGGCATCGACCGCCCCAATTCTCTTCGCCGTATCCTTGCTGCAGCCGGAGTCGAAGTGGACGAAACCACCTTCGCCACCATGCTGGCGCACAAGAACGATTATTACGTCGACAGCATTGCCGACTTCAGCCCCGCCGACCTCTTTTCCGGCGCGGAATCTCTCCTCCGTGATTGCCGGCGGGCGGGGCTGAAGATCGGGCTGGCCTCCGCCAGCCGCAACGCAGCTGCGCTGGTCGAACGGCTCGGCATTGCCCGCTGGTTCGATCACGTAACAGATTCAGCCACCATATCGCGGGGCAAGCCAAGCCCCGAGATCTTCCTCGAAACCGCCCGCGTTCTGGGGGTTGCACCGCAAAACTGCCTGGGCATCGAGGACGCAAGTGCCGGCATTGCGGCCATCCGGAGTGCCGGCATGACCTCATTCGGAGTGGGAAGCCCGCAGCACCTGTCCGACGCCGATCGGGTGTTTCCAGCCATCGGCTCCATTACCCTGTCTCACATCCTTGAGGCAGGAAAATAGCGTTAATTCAGTAGATTGCCGCTGATCAGACGGCATTATTTTTTGGGAGGAAAGTAATGAATAGGAGAATTTGCTTAGCGCTGATGGGCTCGGTCGCAAGCCTTGCGCTTGTGGCGCCTGCCAATGCGCAGGAAACAACCGGCACGTCCGAGGCTGAGGCCAACGCCGCCACGGATGATGCCAATGTCATCATCGTCACCGGCACGGCCGGCGGTGCTGGTCTGCGCAAGCAGGATGCCAGCTTCGCCATTACCACCGTCTCGGCCGACGAACTTCTCGCCGCCGGGCCCAAGAGCACGGCAGAGGTGTTCACACTGGTGCCGGGTGTGTGGGCGGAAAGCTCGGGCGGCAAATCCGGTGCGAACATCGACGTGCGTGGCCTGCCGGGCGGAGGCGACGCGCCTTTCGTCACCGTCTCGCTCAACGGCGCGCCGCTGTATGGCACGCCGATGCTGTCGTTCTTCGAGCAAAGCTCGATCTTCCGTGCCGATGAAACGATTGCCAGTGTCGAAGCGCTGCGTGGCGGCCCGAACGCCGTGTTCGGGCGCGGCGAGCCAGGCGTGACACTCAACTTCCGTCTCAAGGAAGGCGGAGACGAGACCGAGGGACGGGTCAAATACACCTATACGGACTACGACATGCATCAACTTGACGCAGTCGTTTCCGGCCCGTTGGGGGGCGGCCTCTACTACATGGTCGGCGGGTATATCACCACGTCGCCGGGCATTCGCGATGCCCAGTTCCAGTCGGAGCGGGGCAAGCAGATCACCGGGCAACTCACCTATGATATGGCGCGCGGCAAGATCAACGTGTTTACACGATGGACCGACGATGTGGGCCAGTGGTATCTCCCGATGTCGCTCGTTTCGGGCAATGATCTCGGTACATTTTCGCAGCTCGGTGATGCCACGCGCTTTCGCACGCTGCAGGTCAATGGCAATGGCGATACCGAAAGGTTCGACTTCAAGGACGGCCGCGGCTGGAAGGGTAGCGTTTCGGGAATCAACTTCGACTACGAGCTGACCGATTCGATCACCGTCCGCGACAATCTGGGCTACACCAACGGCAGCGCGGATACTTTTGGCCTTGTTCCCGACGGCGCGCCGGTGCTGGTATCTTCGCTGTCTGGCGGCACGGCAACCACCGCAGGCGGCGTAGTGCTGGCAGGGACCGACTATGTCCAGAACTACGGCCATTGGGTAGTCAAGAAAGACCTCGAAGCGTTCAGCAATGATCTCAGCCTGGCGTGGAAGGCAGGCGGTAACGAGCTGACGGTCGGCTTCTATCATTCCGATTTTGCGTCGGACGATTTCTGGACGCTGGGCAATTTCACGCCGCTTCACAATGTCCAGAACGGCGATTTCCTTTCAACCGCAACCACTTGCGCCACCTTGCAGGCCGCCGGATCGGGCTCGGGTTGCTGGGCCTATGGTATCCAGTCCGAAGGTGATGCAACCGCCAACGCGCTCTACATCGCGGACTCGCTGGAAGTGACCGACAAGCTGCGGCTGGATGCGGGCGTTCGGCGCGAATGGCTGACACTCGACTATGTGCTCGATTCAGGTCCGGGCTATCCTGACGGCACCATCGATTTGGACACCCGTATCAAGGCCAAGGACTGGGCCTATACCTTCGCTGCCAACTATGCCTTTTCGGACGCATTCGGGCTCTTCGCCCGCTATTCCGACGGTTATGTTTTCCCGCATTTCGACGATGTGCGCGAAAACAATCTCGGGGCGAACTCGATCAAGCAGACCGAAATCGGCATTAAATATACCGGTGACATTGTCCGCATGTTCGTGACCGGGTTCCACAACACCAACAACTCGTTCAGCAGCAATGTCGGATCGGTGGTCCCGGCGACCGCCTACAAGACCAGGGCTACCGGTGTGGAGTTCGACGGTGCGCTGAAATTCGGCGGGTTCAACCTGGGCGTACTGGCGACCTATCAGGATGGTAAGGTCAAGGATGCTCTCGTCAACGGGGCACCCGATCCGTCGCTCGAAGGCAATCGCGTGCTACGCCAACCAAAGTTGCAGCTGCGGTTTTCGCCAAGCTACGATTTCGAGCTGGGAGACTGGGAACTCAACCTCTACGGTGCAGCGTCCATCGTCGATGACCGTTTCGGCGACCTTGCCAACACCGTTGTACTGAAAGGCTTCACCAAGGTTGATGCCGGCATCAAGCTGGAATCGCCCTGGGGACTGTTTGGTCAAATCCATGCTGATAACCTGTTCGACAGCCACGGGCTGACCGAAGGCGATCCGCGCAATCCGGCCTCGGCCAATGGCCGGCCGATTTTGGGGAGGTCCTTCCGCTTCTCGGTCGGCTACGACTTCTGATCGCACGGCGACCAGCATGGAACAGGGTGCCGCCTGACTGACAAGGCGGCACCCTGACCTGACAAAAAACGGACACAGGTCGGCGCTCACAAGTGCCGACCTGGTCAAACAACGACAAGATAATAAGCGGGAGAGTGGTTAGATGTCTCATCAGGCACGCATTCTGGCGGCTTTGATCCTGACCTACATGTTGTTCGGCATATTGCTCAACAGTGTCGGCACAGTGATCCTGCAATCGATCGCCACGCTGGGCGAGACCAAGTCGAGCGCCGCGATCCTTGAAGCGTTCAAGGATCTGCCGATTGCGATCACATCCTTCCTCGTCGCATCCTTCCTCCCGCGGCTCGGCTATCGCCGGGCGATGATCCTAGGTGCGGCAATGGTAGCGCTTGCCTGCCTCGCCATCCCGCTGCTGCCCGCATTCTGGACGATCAAGCTGTTCTTTGCTGTGACCGGGGTGGCCTTCGCGCTGGTCAAGGTATCAGTCTATTCGACCATCGGCCTGATCACCTCCGACAATGCCCATCATGCCAGCGTCACCAACCTCGTCGAAGGCATGTTCATGGTCGGGGTACTTTCGGGATACTGGATTTTCGGTGCCTTCATCGATTCCGCTAATCCGCAGGGTATGGGCTGGGTGAACGTCTATTGGGTGCTGGCAGCATTGAGCGTGGCGATTGTCCTGCTGCTGGGACTGACCCCGCTCGATGAAAGCGGATCGGTGCGTGAAGCGAGCAGCGCGGCGAAAGATTTCGCTTCCATGCTCAAGCTCGTCGCACGACCGCTGGTGATGGTCTTCGTTATTTCGGCCTTCCTCTATGTGCTGATCGAACAGGCAATCGGCACATGGTTGCCGACCTTCAATCGCGAAGTCCTGCACATGCCCGCGGCGATGAGTATCCAGGCGGCCAGCATATTCGCCGCCGCGCTCGCCGTGGGACGGCTCGGCGCCAGTGCAATCCTGACCCGCATCGGCTGGTATCCGCTGGTCAATGTCTGCATCCTTGCTGTTGCCGCGCTGGTCCTGTTGAGCATGCCGCTCACCGAAGGCCTGCGCCCTGACCCGCGAATGGGCTGGCTGACCGCACCCGTCGCGGCCTTCATTCTGCCACTGATCGGCCTGTTCCTCGCCCCGATCTACCCCGCGATCAATTCCGCCATGCTTAGCGCCCTGCCCAAGCCCGACCATGCCGCGATGACCGGACTGCTGGTGGTGTTCTCTGCGTTGGGGGGGACGACCGGCTCGTTCATCACGGGCCACGCATTCGAAGCGGTCGGCGGCCAGACTGCCTTTACCCTGTCGGTAGTGCCCATGGGGCTGCTGCTGATGTCACTGGCAGGGTTCAGAAGAAAAAGCGGAGCGTGAACGATCGGGCGGCTGAGCGGTCGGGCACATTGCGCCCGAAGTTCGCGAGCTAAAAGGTTCTGAACCGCTCAGGAGTTTTCTCGAATTCTGGCAGAATTCCGGCGGGGCAATTCCGGGGACAGTATACCTATTTGCCCTCTCAGGGCTGGTGCGATGACTCTGCCCGATCGTTCGCTTGCCCGCTTCGTCATGCCCGATGTGCCTCGCCGTGTGACCCGGCGCGCGTTGCCCGGCCGGCGTCGCGCTTTTACCTCGCCGAATGCGGAAACACTTTCCTACACGCCCCGGTTTGTGGCTTACCTGTACGGTGAAGCAGACACCGCCCATTCCAGTCCACGCCGACCTTTCCCGATCCCGTTGGCTTTACCCCCGATCTGTCACCCTGTTCCAATAAATGCCATAAAAACATCACGTTAAAGGAATTATCAGGGTTACACCCCTGTCACTCACTGTCACCTGCTGTAACCCACAGCTTGCCGGTGGACTGCGGTGATACGGATAGGGCGCGTATCTGGGCGTCATTGCCGAAGCGGCCAGTGAGGTGGTCGGTGCCGGCACAGTTTGCTGGCTTGCGCATCGAAACTCCGGCGCGATTCAGCCCGGTATTGTCAAGCAGAGCCGTCCCGCCGGCCAAATTGCTGCAAATTGACTTTGATCAAGGAATAGCCGGGCGATCCGGGCGATGGACGCGCCATGACACAATCACGGGATGCGATTGAACGTTTCGCTCAAGACTATCTGGATCCGGTGCCACATGCCGAAGAGCGTCGCCGGTTTGCCGAGCTAGCCCATCTGGCCGAACTTCCGCGCGATCGTGTTCTGGGCGTGGACGACGGGTCCGAACAATTCGTGTTTGTCGTTGCAGGAGCGACCAAACTGGTCGCCCATGCTTCGGAATCGCGCGACCAGATAGTCGCCTTCCATTTCATCGGCGACATCCTCTCCGTCCCTGCGCGCAACCACCATTCCTATTCGGTCTGCGCCTTGCGCGATGCGCGACTTCTGACGTTTCCCGCCAGGGAATTTCTCGAGCTGGTGCAATCCAACCCGGCTGTCCTTGGCAGGCTGCTGGAAAGCTCCCGCACGTCGCTCACGCGGTGCCGCGAAAAGGCAATTACCTTGGGCCGCAAGACCGCCGCAGAGAGGATCGCGGGCTTCCTGCTTTCGATGGCAGAGCGCATTGGACAGAAAGCCGTGGGCGGCGTGCACCTCGATCTGCCAATGTCGCGCCGCGATGTCGCCGATAGTCTTGGCCTGACGATCGAAACCGTAAGCCGTCAGCTCACCCACTTGCGCGCGCGCGGTCTCATCGAAACCAGCGGAAGATCCGGCGTGCTGCTGCGTGATGAGCGCGCGCTTGAGGGCTGTGCAGGTTACCTGCCGGCAGCAGCGTGAAAACTTTTTGCGAAATTGATCCAGGTCAATGCAGCGCACCACACCCTGGCCTAACCCGCGAATAACTGGACGGAGACATTTATGAATGCGGAAGCCGCACTGGGCCGGGTGGGCCTGTGGTTCTTGATCATGCTGGTGGCGATTGCCGCGGCAGTTGCAGCCGCCGATCCCGGATTCGCCGCCCACGCGACCATCATTGCCGTTGTCGCTTTTGTGATGATCTGGCTGAACGCATCGCGCTTCGATCCGATGGGCAGGGCGCGCGGCTTCTTCAAGATGCCCGATGGTCCGACACGGTATGATGATGACCCTACTCGCTGGGGCGTGCTGGCAACGATCTTCTGGGGCGTGGTCGGCTTCCTTGTCGGCGTCTTCATTGCGCTGCAGCTGGCCTTTCCGGCGCTCAATCTGGAACCCTATCTCAGCTTCGGCCGCGTGCGTCCGCTCCACACATCGGCAGTGATCTTTGCCTTTGGCGGCAATATTCTGATCGCGTCGAGCTTTTATGTCGTCCAGCGCACCAGCCGCGCGCAGCTGGCTTTCCCCTCGCTCGCCCGTTTCGTGTTCTGGGGCTATCAGCTGTTCATCGTGCTGGCGGCCACCGGCTATCTCATGGGCGTCACCCAATCGAAGGAATATGCCGAGCCGGAATGGTATGTCGACCTGTGGCTGACCATCGTGTGGGTGGCCTATCTGATCGTGTTCGTAGGCACGCTGGCTCGCCGTAAAGAGCCGCATATCTATGTGGCCAACTGGTTCTACCTGTCGTTCATCATCACCATCGCGATGCTGCATATCGTCAACAATCTGGCGATACCTGTCTCCTTCCTGGGCTCGCGTTCCTATGTCGCTTTTGCCGGTGTGCAGGATGCGCTGACGCAGTGGTGGTACGGGCACAATGCGGTCGCCTTCTTCCTGACCGTGCCCTTCCTGGCGATGATGTATTACTTCGTGCCCAAGCAGGCCGAACGCCCGATCTACAGCTATCGCCTGTCGATCCTGCACTTCTGGTCGCTGATCTTCCTCTATATCTGGGCTGGTCCGCACCATCTGCATTACACCGCTTTGCCCGACTGGGCGCAGACGCTCGGCATGGTGTTCTCGGTCGTGCTGTGGATGCCCAGCTGGGGCGGCATGATCAACGGTCTGATGACGCTCAACGGGGCGTGGGACAAGGTCCGCACCGATCCGATCATCCGCATGATGGTGATGGCGCTGGCCTTCTATGGCATGGCCACGTTCGAAGGTCCGATGCTATCGATCAAGGCGGTCAACAGCCTGTCGCACTATACCGACTGGACCATCGGCCATGTCCACGCAGGCGCGCTGGGCTGGAACGGCATGATCTCCTTCGCAGCCGTCTATTACCTGACGCCGCGCCTGTGGGGCCGCGAGCGGCTCTATTCGCTGCGCTGGGTCAATTGGCACTTCTGGCTCGCGACACTGGGGATCGTTTTCTACGCCGCCGCCATGTGGGTCGCGGGCATCATGCAGGGCCTGATGTGGCGCGAATACGGGCCCGACGGTTACCTGGTGAACAGCTTCGTCGATACCGTGGTCGCCATGAAGCCGATGTACATCCTGCGCGCATTCGGCGGATCGCTCTACCTCGCCGGCGGGGTGCTGATGATGGTCAATATCTGGCTGACCATTCGCGGCAAGCAGCGCGCGGAAGCGCCGATGAGCGATGCCCCCTACGACCCTGCCAAGGATCGCCCGATCGTGGCCGAGCCTGCCGAATAGGACTGGACCGATGAGCTTTACAGAACAGCACAAGAAGCTGGAGCGTAACATCACGCTTCTCGGGGTCGGTGCCTTCATCGCGGTGGCGATTGGCGGCATCGTGGAAATCGCACCACTCTTCTGGATCGACAATACGATCGAGAAGGTGGACGGGATGCGCCCCTACACCCCGCTCGAACAGGCGGGGCGCGACATCTATATTCGTGAAGGTTGTTACACCTGCCACAGCCAGATGATCCGTCCCTTCCGCGACGAGGTCGAGCGTTATGGCCATTACAGCCTTGCGGCCGAAAGCATGTACGACCATCCGTTCCAGTGGGGATCGAAACGCACCGGGCCGGACCTAGCGCGTGTCGGCGGGCGTTACTCGGACGAATGGCACGTCCAGCACCTGAAGGACCCGCGTGCGGTGGTGCCGGAAAGCATCATGCCCACCTATGGCTTTCTCGCTGAAACCGATGTGGTGACTGCCGATGCCCAGCAACGCCTCAAGGCGCTGAGCGCGGTTGGCGTGCCTTACAGCAAGGCGGACATCGCCAAGGCAACCGATGACATGCGCGGGCAGGCTGATCCTGATGCAGATCCGGGCGATCTAGCTACCCGCTATCCCAAAGCGCAAATCCGCGACTTCGACGGCAATCCCGCGCGCTTGACCGAGATGGATGCGCTGGTCGCCTATCTGCAGATGTTGGGGACGCTGGTCGATGTGAACAGTGCTGCAGCGCAGGAGAAATTGGCGAAGGAGAAAGGCCGGTGAACGACCACTCCACCTATGAAGCGCTAAGGCATCTGGCCGACAGCTGGGGGCTGGCGGTGATGTTCGTGATGTTCATCGGCTTCGTCGGCTGGGCTTTCCGCCCCGGCGCCGCAAAGCGCTACGACGATACGGCAAAGGCGATTTTCAAGGACGACGATGATGGCGAATGAGCGCCCTGCAGGAACGCGCGTGGATGAAGCCACGGGCACATCGACAGTCGGCCATGAATGGGATGGCATCGAGGAACTCGACACACCCATGCCGCGGTGGTGGCTGTGGACTCTCTACCTCACCATTGTCTGGGGCATCGGCTATGTCATCGCCTATCCGGCATGGCCTATGATCGACAAGGCGACCGACGGCATGCTCGGCTGGTCGAGCAGGGGCCAGCTGGCGCAGGAAATGGCTGCTGCCGATATGGCGAAACAGTCGGTGCGCGAGCAGATTGCGATAGTCGACCTCGACAAGCTGGCCGCAAACCCCGAATTGATGCGGCAGGCGGTGGCGGGCGGGGCGGCAGCGTTCCGCGTCAATTGCGTCCAGTGTCATGGATCGGGCGCAGCAGGCAGCCACAGCCTCGGCTATCCCAATCTCAACGATGACGACTGGCTGTGGGGCGGCGACATGGCTGCAATCCATTACACGATCACGCATGGCATCCGGCAATCAGGCGGTGACGAATTGCGGCAGGGCGTGATGCCGGCCTTTGCTGGCGCTCTTGAGGGCGCGCAGCTCGATGCGCTGGCGCAGCATGTCCTGTCCTTGAGCGGTAAGGCCCAGCCCAATGCAATCGGTGCGCAGGTCTTCGCGGACAATTGCGTTGCCTGTCACGGGACTGCTGGCGAAGGCAGCCGTGCGCTGGGCGCACCACGTCTCGACGATGCCATCTGGCTGCGAGGCGGCACGGCGGAAGACATCAAGAAGCAGGTGCTGAACCCCAAAATGGGGGCAATGCCCTCGTGGCACCAGCGGCTCGATCCGGTGACTATCAAGATGCTGGCAGCCTATGTCCATTCGCTGGGCGGCGGCGAAGCGAATGCGGAGGTGGCCGAGCAACCGGCTGTTGCGACCGATGGGCAGCGCTGACAACGGCGCCAATGACAACGGTCGCGATTGGGCCGCCGCGACCAGACGATCCCCTCCGCCTCCACCAGAAGCGCTCTACGAGAAGCGCACGGCGGTGCATAACAAGCGCATCGACGGGCCATTCCGCCGGTTCAAATGGTTCGTCATGGGTGTCACGCTGGCGATCTATTACGGCACGCCCTGGATCCGCTGGGATCGCGGCCCCTATGCGCCCGATCAGGCGGTGCTGGTCGATCTCGCCAATCGCCGTTTCTACATGTTCGGCATCGAGATCTGGCCGCACGAATTCTATTTCGTCGCGGGTCTGTTGATCATGGCGGGCATCGGCCTGTTCCTCGTCACCAGTGCGGTGGGCCGTGCGTGGTGTGGCTATGCCTGTCCGCAAACGGTGTGGACCGATCTGTTCCAGCACGTTGACCGGTTCATCGATGGCGACCGCAATGCCCGCATGCGGCTGGACGCCGCGCCCTGGACCTGGGGCAAGGTCATGCGCCGCGCGTTCAAATGGTCGATCTACCTGATTATCGGCTTCTGGACCGGCGGTGCATGGATCATGTATTTCGCCGATGCGCCGACGCTGGTACGTGAATTCTGGAGCGGGCAGGCTGCTCCGATTGCCTATATTACCGTTGCCGTTCTCACACTGACCACGGTGACGCTGGGTGGCTTCATGCGCGAGCAGGTGTGCATCTACATGTGCCCCTGGCCGCGCATCCAGACTGCCATGCTCGACGAAAAATCGCTGATCGTCACTTACAAGGAATGGCGCGGCGAACCGCGCGGAAGCGTCAAGAAATCGCAGCGGAACCCGGGCGAATTCGGCGACTGCATCGATTGCATGCAATGCGTGCAGGTCTGCCCCACCGGGATCGATATCCGTGACGGGCAGCAGATCGGTTGCATCACCTGCGCACTCTGCATTGACGCCTGTGACAAGGTAATGAAGGATATTGGCCGTCCGCGCGGACTGATCGACTATGCCACACTGGAAGATTGCGAGCGCGAAGCTGCAGGTGAAGAGCCACGCTCGCCTTGGCGCACGCTGTTCCGTCCTCGAACGATTGCTTATTTCCTCATCTGGGGGGGCATCGGAGGCGCACTTCTATTCGCGCTGGGCGTCCGCACGCACACCGAATTGTCTGTCGCGTCAGACCGTAATCCGCCCTTTATGCTGTTGAGCGACGGCTCAGTGCGCAATTCCTACACGCTCAAAATCCGCAATATGGAAAGCCGGCCGCGCGACATGGAAATTGCAATCGTCGGATTGTCCGGCGCGGCAATGTGGACAGACACCACCAGCCGCGAAGAAGCCGCGCCAACCCAGCGCGTATCCGTACCTGCCGATCAGATCATGCAGGTACGCGCCTATGTCGCCTTGCCCGAAGGCGCGAGCGGGCAGGAATTTTCCTTCCGCGTCACTTCGCTCGACGAGCAGCACGAAACCGACAGTGTCGCAACGCGCTTCAACGCACCGGGAGGCGAATGATGCACCGTGAATTCACCGGGCGGCATATGGCCGTTATCCTTGCGGGCGGTTTCGCAATCGTGATCGCTGTCAATTTCTACATGGCGTCGCTGGCGATTCGGGGCTTCGGCGGGGTGGTGGTCGAAAACTCCTACGTCGCAAGCCAGGAATTCAACGGCTGGCTGGAGGCCGCGAAACAATCCGACGCTTTGGGATATGAAGCGTCGGTGGAACGCGGCGCGAACGGGCACCTGCTCGTCCGCACCAAGGGCGTGCCCGCGCCAGCGCATATTTCCGCCCAGATCCGCCGCCCGCTGGGCAAGCCGGAAACGCAGGACATAACCTTCAACGCACTTCAGAATGGCAAGACCGTTTCGACCGTACCTGTGTCGTCGGGCCGCTGGATTGTTCGTGTGACCGTGACCACCGGAGACAAGCGCTGGGTAGGCGAGAGCCAGATCTCATGAACGCGCCCGCGCCTATGCTTGCGATTGAGTCGGCCGTGCTGACTGACAGCCGCTACACCGTGCCGGGGATGCGCTGCGCCGGGTGCATCGCCAAGATCGAGCGTGGCCTGTCCGAACTCGAAGGCGTAGTGAGTGCACGGGTGAATTTCTCGGCCAAACGCGTTGCGGTGCGGCATATAGCTTCACTTGACGAGGCCCGAATTGTGGCTGCCTTGGCGTCGCTTGGCTTTGAGGCGCAGCCCGCCGCCGCCAATCCCCTGGCGCAGGATGATGCCGAAGCAAATCGGCTGCTGCGGGCTCTGGCGGTGGCGGGGTTCGGCATGATGAACATCATGCTGCTGTCGGTCAGCGTCTGGTCGGGCGCAGAGGGCTTCACGCGCGACCTGTTCCACTGGCTTTCCGCGCTGATTGCGCTGCCGGTGGTGGCCTATTCGGGTCAGCCGTTCTTCGCCAGCGCAGCGATGGCGCTGCGCCACCGTCGGACCAACATGGATGTGCCGATCTCCATCGGCGTGCTGCTGGCTACAGGGCTGAGCATCTACGAGACCGCGACCGGGGGCGAGCATGCCTATTTCGACGGTGCGGTTATGCTGCTGTTTTTTCTCCTCGCTGGGCGTGCGCTCGATGCCGGCATGCGCAACCGCACGCGGGCGGGGATCGGAGCGCTACTTTCGCGGATGGGACGAACCGCTCGAGTAATGGGACCGGACGGCTCGACGCGCAGTGTTGCTGCTGAAGACCTTAGGCCCGGAATGCTGATGCTTGTTGCCGCAGGCGAAGCTTTGGCCGCCGATGGGGTGATCGAGAACGGCTCGACTGTGGCCGACAATTCCATGTTGACCGGCGAAAGCGCGCCGCAGCCGTTGCAGCCGGGCGCCGAGGTCCATGCCGGTGCCATCAACCTCGGCAATCCGGTAGAGGTGCGCATTACCGCTGTGGCATCGCACACGGTACTGGCGGAAATCGCGCGGTTGATGGACGAAGCGGGGCAATCGCGCAGCAGCTATGTCCGCATCGCTGACCGAGCCTCGCGGCTCTATGCGCCGGTAGTCCACGCGTTGGCGCTGCTGTCATTTATCGGCTGGATGGCGGCGGGAGCGGGCTGGCACCAATCGCTGGTCATCGCCATCGCCGTGCTGATTATCACTTGCCCTTGCGCAATGGGGCTGGCCGTACCCGCAGCCCAGGTCGTCGCCTCGGGCGCATTGGCAAAGCGCGGACTGCTGGTGAAGGACGGAGGTGCGCTGGAACGGCTGGCCGAAGTGGACTGCGCCCTGTTCGACAAAACCGGCACGCTGACATTGGGCGAGCCGGTGCCGGATACCAGCGCTCTGAGCGACGAACAGAAATCGGTGGCACTGGCGCTGGCGCAAGCGAGCCGCCACCCGATCAGTCGCGGGTTGGCATTCGCCTTGGAACAGCAGGCGGTCGCCGCTGCCGTGCTGTCCGACGTGGTCGAGGAGAGCGGCAGGGGTATTTCGGGCATCTTCCGGGCCAATCGGGTCGCGCTCGAACGTTCCTTCGCGTCAGGCGTGGGCCCCTCGACCACACTGCATATCGGCGAGGAAGCGATTGAAATCGCCTTTGCCGACCCGCTACGCCCGGACGTGCGGGATACTATATCTAAACTCGGCAGTCTCGGGATCGAGAGCAGGATCGTCTCTGGTGACCGCAAATCGGCGGTGCAGCATCTGGCAGCACAATTGGGTATCGCAGAGCAGGGCGAAATGCGCCCTGAATCCAAACTGACTCTTCTCGAAAGCCTGAAATCCGCAGGCCGTCATCCATTGATGATCGGCGACGGGATCAACGATGGGCCTGCACTTGCCGCTGCACATGCCTCCATCGCGCCGGGCAGCGCGAGCGATGTGAGCCAGCAGGCAGCCGATGCCGTATTCCTCGGCCGGGCGCTGATGCCGGTTGCCCTTGCGGTAAGCATGGCGCGCAACACGATGCGGATCGTGCGCCAGAATTTCGGTTTTGCAATCGCCTACAACTTTCTCGCCGTGCCCCTGGCGGTGGCGGGACTAGTGACACCGCTGATCGCCGCCATTGCAATGTCGCTCAGCTCGCTGGTGGTGGTCGGCAATTCATTGCGGCTGGCGGGCATGGCAAAATGAGCGGGCTTGCAATCTTGATCCCGATTGCTCTGGGTATGGGTGCCTTGGGGCTGGCGAGCTTTTTCTGGGCTATGCGCAAGGGTCAGTTCGACGATCTCGACGGAGCAGCGCAACGCATCCTGATCGACGATCCTGAGGACGAGTCGTGAACGTCGCCATATTCGCCCTTGCGGCATTGTTCCCGTTGATGACCGGTCCCCTACCCGCAGAGGAGCTGTCGGTTACTGCGCGCACATGCAATGGCGGCACTGTAAGCCTGCGGCTGAAGCGTAAGGATGAAAACCCTCCCGCCCCGTGTCGCGAGAAGGGTTGCCATGCCGGATCTTGCCGCAAGCGAGCTAGTGCCCCGCGCTAGGGCTTTCCGGATTCAGCCAATCGCACTCATCGGCCACCAGGCACCGCCTTCGCGCTCGACCTTGTGCCTTCCGAGATCGCGCAGACATGCCATGAAGCCGGGCTTGAACATCTCGTCCTTTTTCGCGCAGTCACCGTCTGGGCACTGGCAGTCGAACTTGTCCCAGCCATCGGCGGTGGTGATCCAGATGTCGCCATAATGGTTCTGCAAACGCAGGCTGGCGATGGCGCCGATCTCGCTTTCATTGACCAGCAGGTCATAGCCGCGCTTGCCATTGGCGATGGGACCGTCCTTGCGGTCAAGCTCGTGGTCCTCACTGCGCGTCGTGGGACCATTGCGGACAACGAAGAACGCGGGGGTGACTTCTGCCTGTTCTGCGGGCGAGGGGTTGTTGTCGCCCGGCGCACCGGCCTTGTCGCACACGGCTTCGCGCATCTGTTCCAGCGCCCGTTCGAAAAATACCGAACGGCGTACGCCTCCGTCATAGAGCGTGCGGTCTCCGTCGGCACAGCCAGTGACGCGCAATTGCTGGTGGAACACGGGCATGGCGGAAGAAGCCATTGCCGCAGCGGTCAACGCATCGACGGCATCCTCGTTCGAACCTGCACCTCGCGCCAACCCACGTACATCGACGCAATGAAACAACCCGCAACGCGCCTCGACGAAGCCGATGAAACCTTCGATCGAAGAATCGCGGATTGCTTCGATCAGCGTGGCATCGCCGTTCTCGTAGATCGCATTGCGGATGCGCTTGCGCAGCGGCCCGGTGCCCGCCTGCGCGCCGCGCAGCGGAACTTGCAGCATGCCGCGATTGTCGACCACTTCGCTTTCCTTGGCCGGCGAATAGCCCCAGCGCAGTCGGTCGATCGCATAGTCGCGCGTCGCTGGCTTTGCCTGCGGGTCGAGCGCGACCATCAGCAGCAACGTCTGCAGCGAACCGGTCGAAACGCCAGTGACGACACGCACATTGGTCATCGCCAGGCTGTCGGGGCTGCGCTGGTGGAGACGGTGGAACAGCCCGGCGCCATAGGCACCCCATTGCCCGCCGCCTGACAGCATCAGCACCTTGTCTTTCGCGGAACGTGCGGGGTCTTCAGATTCGGGGGCCAAGGCGGATGGTTTCAGCGTGCATCGCTCGACCAGTCCCTTGAGCGTTTCGCCGAGCACGTCGCGTCCGTGGGTGTCGTAATCGATCCCGGAATCGCGCTGTATTTCGCGGATGAAGCGGCTCGGCATGGCGGCATGGACGTGCTCGTCGAAATGCGCGCAGGGAATTCGTTGCGCATTCCAGTTGAGCCATTTGCGCGCCAGCCACAGCAGGGCGGCAAGCAGAGCCACAGTTGCAATGGCGATCAGGATCACTTTCAGCATGCCAGGCCCCCTTTGACGCCATGCTCCGCGGTGCGCCCCCGGATGTCGTTTCCAACCTATGGCTTGGACACGCAAGAGGCGTATTGGAGGTTGACGACATTCGCATGCAAGGGGGCAGGGGGAATGAGCCATATCGAAAAAAGGTTGGGCGGGCCGTGGATGAACGAGCACCGCAATCGCATGGGCTTCATGCGCGCGACTGTCGAACTGCATGAAAACGGTAATGACGATGTTGTGTCGGCGATGGCCCAGAGGCGGCAGATGATCGGCGAAATCATCGCGGACCATGCCGAGCGCGGGCGCGAAATCTGCGTCACCGGTTCGGCGTGGTCGCAAAGCGATCTGTTCCGCCGTTTTTCCACCCGGCTCGATACCGACAGGGATGAAGGCATCTGGGAATTGCCTGAGGAAGCATTTCGTGACGGGGTCGAGGGCCGCCACCGCTATGTCATGGTCACCGGCGGGACCAAGATCCACCGGCTGATGGATTGGCTCGGTACCTCAGGGCGCGATCTGTCGCTGCGTACCGCGGGGTCGCACAAGGGGCAGAGCATTGCCGGATTGGCGGGCACCGGTTCGCATGGCTCTTCGCTGAGAGAAACAGGCTGCGAGACGCATGTGCGCGGCATGGTGCTTTCGACCGGCAGCGGCGACGCAATATGGCTGGGCGATCCCGATCGTCCGGTGCTGCGCGAGGAATGGCTGGCACAATTCGCGTCGCCCGGTGATTCGACGCATTTTGCAGCAGCAAGGGTGCACCTTGGCGGGTTGGGCTTTGTCTCTGCCTATCTGATCGAAGCGGTCGACGAGTTCTATTGCGGCATCATCCGTCGCGCGCGCGTGCTGCCTGCCGATTGGGAAACACTGATCGCGCAAGGCAGGTTTGCCGAAGCGATGGGCGATGTCGCCCAAGGACGCAGGCCGCATTATTACGAAATCACTTTCGACCCGTTCCGCGGTAAGGGAAAGGAGGCGCTCGAAACGATCTGGTTGGGCATCGATGCCGAAGCGAAGCCAGATGCATTTGGCGAGCCGGTTAACCACACCACGCTGGAAGCCATCGTCGAGCGCGGGGCCAAGGGTGTGGTCGAGATGACCTGCCAACCGGTCGACCCGATGCTGCCTGAAGCCATGGTCCGCGATCTGATCGACGTACCCGACATGATCTTCGATGATTTCAAGGAGCATCTGTGCGACGAGCGCGATGTGCCGCGCACGCTGTCACAGCTCACGGCCGAATGGCATCCGCATACGCTGATGGGTATCAGGGTGGACGTCTATAACGCCGCCTTCGCTGTGCCGCTCGAACGGCTGCCCGAAGTGCTCGATATCGCGCGCGGCATGGCGGAAGGCGAAGACGGCGTGAGGCAGTTCGCTACTGATTTCGTCTATACTTTGCGTTTTGCGAAGAAGAGCCCGGCGGCGATGGGTTTCCTGCGGTTCGACAACAATGCCATTGTCAATATCGACGGGCTGCCGACCAATTTCGTCCTCGGCACCGATGCGCATGTCGCCGCCGAAAGGCTCCAATATCTGCTGGGCAAGGCGGGCATTCCGTTCGCCATGCATTGGGGCAAGGATGCACAGATGGAAGCAGCGACTATCCGCCAACAATATGGAGCGGGGGTTGAAGCCTATCGATCAGCGCGAACCGCAATACTGGGGCGTAATGCGACGGTCTTTACATCACCCGCGCTGGAACAATGGGGCCTGACCTAACCGTGCGCGCCGAACAGGTTTGCAATTGATGTCGAGATGCGCAAGGCAAGGCCGTATGAAGTCTCGATCGGATCGATGAAATCTCGCCGGATTGCGGCGTATCCCTCGCCCTGGCCGCGCGGGTAATCGCCCTTCTCGTCCAGTGCGAACTCTTCTGTGGTGGTGAAGCTGGCAGGATAGGCGCGGCGCAATTGCTTGAGCGCGTCTTCGATCCGCAGTGTGAACACCATTTCCAGCACGTCGCGCCGGCTGATATCATTGGCGCGGCTGAAGGCAGGTACGGATACCGCCTTGATGAACATGTGCTGGAACAGCGCGATCCGCAGCGCCTGCAGCACGCCGATGGTGCGGCGAACCTGCTCGCGCTCGTCCTGCGGCTCTTCATCGGGCAGCAGTTCGAACAGGCGGTGGAGCTTGAGCGCATCGACTCTGAGCCGTGAGGCCAGGCGACGGAACACGCCGTTGCGGTCATCCTGGATGAGATATTCGGCCAGCGATTCGCATGCGCGCGCCAGATGTTCCTCCGTCCCGCGATAGGGGCGGCTGGCCCAATATGCCGAGTTGAACAGTTCGCCATAGGCGGCAACGGTCTTGATGCTTGCCAGCGCGTTGGAAGCGCGCACCAGACGCATGATCTGCCGCCCGCGCGGGCTATCGGCCAGCAATTGCGCGATGTCCTCGTAATTGCCTTCGGCCGCGCTGCCGAGCCCGGCGATGACATTCACCGGATAGCCGAGCTGCTGCAGGATCGCATTATGCGGGATGGCGCGGATCTGGCGCAGGCTCATCTCGCGGTCGGCGCTGATATCAGACTGGCGGCGCGAAACGCGGCTGCCGGTCGTGTCGAGCAGCCCCAGCCCGAAAGCAGTGATCGCGCGGCTGTAGGTGCGGCTTTCGAGGTGCTGCCGCTGGTGATCCTTGATAGCGCGATAGAAATCGAGGCTGAGATCAGTGCGGCGATAGAAAGGGTCGACCGGTGCATCCGGATCGGTGTTGGCCGGATCGAGTTCAGCAATGGTCGACAGCGTGCCCAACGCCAGTTCGGGCGTAGCGAAGAACAGATAGCCATCACCGCCCTGAAAACTCGCTTCGGGTTCCAGTCTTATGCCGGCGCGGGCAAAGCGCCGCCTTGCCCAGGGGCTGATCGGCCATTCAAGCCGGTCGGCAAAGCTTGCCGGATGCGCGCCGCGGCCCATGCCTTCGCCATGCGTGTTGAACACCAGTGCGGCGACATCGGTCAGCCCGTTGGCCACCATGGCATCGGCAAGGCGCCCCTGCAGCCGTTCGATGGCAAGGCTGGCGGGGATCTGGCCAACGAAACGGCCGGCGTCCGAAAAGCCGGTCTGTATCGCCACCCGCCCACGCCGCCGGGCATAAGTGCGATAAGTTTCTTCGGCCAGCAGCGCATCGAGGAAACGCCCGCCATGCTCCAGCGCGGTTTCCGTCTCGAACAGCGGCGAGACGTCAACCTTGTCGTCAATCCCGAACAGCCGCGCGAAATAGAGCGCAGCCAGCACGGTGGCCGGCTGTTCGCATTCAGCCACTAGCATGCGGATCGGCGCATCGGCATCGATGTGCTTGAGGATCTGCGCCATGGCGA